>NZ_PITY01000011.1:0-45162 GCF_017577275.1 Thermobifida sp. | reverse complement strand
GGGGCAGGAAGGAGCCAAAAACCACACAAACCCGGCTGTCAAGAAACAACCACGCGCTGTTGAGTTCTCAAGAAACAACCGCCAACCGTCTACAAACCCACACGGGCTCTTCCCCGGATGCGGCACATCACTTCAGAGCTCTTCCGGCGCCTGCCGGCTTCGCTCTTGGCTTCTTTCTTTACTCTAGCGCCTCTCCGAGAGTGCTCGGACCATCGGCGCTGGAGTGGGAGAACCGGCCCGTCCGCGGCAGCTACCGCGTCCGTCTCGCTCGGTTCGCTTATCCAGATTACCGTGCTCTGCGGAGTGCTTCGCACATCCTCTGGACTGACCACCGTGCCCGGGCACGCCCGGAAGCCCGGCGGCGTTGGAAGACTTTATCCCACGTTCGCCCGCTTGGCGAATCGGGTTCGGCCAGGACGCATATGCCCAGGTCGAACCCGTATCCGCGGATGCGTGCCCGTCGTCGTCAGAGCTTCTCCAGCGGAGCGAACTTGACCATGAGGTCCTTCTGCCCGACCCCCGCTCCGAAGTCGACACGGGCCCGCGTCCGATCCCCGGTGCCGTCGACCGAGAGCACGGTGCCCAGCCCAAAGGAGTCGTGGTTCACCTTGTCGCCTGGCCGCAGCGCTAGCACCGGGCGCTCGGCCTTGCGGGTCGGCCGCGACGTGCGGGCAGGGGACACGGAACGGCGGAGCGCCTCCGTCGTGGACTCTGCCCGGCGCCAGGTCACGAGTTCTGCGGGAATCTCGTCCAAAAACCGCGACGGAGGGTTGTAGGCCGCGGCCCCCCAGGAGCTGCGTGTCGCAGCCCGGGTCAGGTAGAGCCGCTCCTGGGCACGGGTGATACCGACGTAGACCAGCCGCCGCTCCTCTTCCAGTGCGGACCGGTCGCCGAGCGCCCGCAGGTGCGGGAAGACCCCGTCCTCCAACCCGGTGAGGAAGACCACGGGAAACTCCAATCCTTTGGCCGAGTGGAGGGTCATGAGGGTGACGGCCCCGCCCTGGTCGTCCTCGTCAGGGAGCTGGTCGGTGTCGGCGATGAGGGAGACCTGCTCGAGGAAGTCCACCAGGGTCGGTTCCGCACCGTCGCGGCCGGTTTCCCCGTCGGCTCCTTCTGCGGCCAGCGCGGCGTCAAAAGACGATTCGAACTCGCGGGCGACGCCGACGAACTCCTCGAGGTTCTCCACGCGGCTCTCGTCCTGGATGTCCTTGGAGTTGACGAGCTCTTCCAAGTAGCCGGTGCGTTCCAGGACCGCTTCAATCGTCTCGGCCGGGCTGCGGGTGGCAGCCAGCTCCTCGAGTTCTTCGAGGAGCGCGACGAACTCTTTGATCGCTTTGAGCGAGCGGGTGGCGATTCCCGGTGCTTCGTCTGCGCGGCGCAGGGCCTGCGCGAACGTGATCCGCTCCTGTGCCGCGAACTGTTCGATGACCTGCTCGGCCCGCTCCCCGATCCCGCGTTTCGGCACGTTCAGAATGCGGCGCAGGCTCACCGAGTCCTCAGGGTTGGCCAGCACGCGGAGGTAGGCGAGGATGTCGCGGATCTCCTTGCGTTCGTAGAACCGCACCCCGCCGACGATCCGGTACGGCATGCCGGTGCGGACGAACACTTCCTCCAGTACGCGGGACTGGGCGTTGGTCCGGTAGAACACCGCGACATCGCCGGGGGTGCAGGTTCCCGCGTCGGTGAGGGCGTCGATCTCCTGGACGACGAACGTTGCCTCGTCGCGCTCATCGTCGGCGACATAGCCGACGATAGGCTCGCCCTCTCCCTGGGCGGACCACAGGTTTTTCGGGCGGCGCTCCGTGTTGTGCGCGATAACGGCGTTGGCTGCGGAGAGGATGGTCTGCGTGGACCGGTAGTTCTGCTCCAGCAGGATGGTGGTGGCCTGCGGGTAGTCGCGCTCGAACTCCAGAATGTTGCGGATCGTCGCCCCGCGGAAGGCGTAGATGGACTGGTCGGCGTCGCCCACCACGCACAATTCCGGTCCCGGGGTGGCGGGGTCGCCGTCGCCTACGAGCTCCCGGATCAGGGCGTATTGGGCGTGGTTGGTGTCCTGGTACTCGTCGACCAGCAGGTGCCGGAACCGCCGCCGGTAGTGCTCGGCGACCTCGGGGAACATCTGCAGCAGATGGACCGTGACCATGATGAGGTCGTCGAAGTCCATCGCCCCCGCCTCGTAGAGGCGCTGCTGGTAGAGCTGGTACGCCTCCGCGAGAGCGCGCTCCTGCACGGTTTCTGCCCGCCCCGCGAACGTGTCGTAGTCCACCAGTTCGTTCTTCAGGCTCGACACCTGGGCGGAGAACGACTTGGGCGGGAAGCGTTTGGGGTCCAGGTCGAGTTCGCGGCAGACCAGTTGCATCAGCCGCTGGGAGTCCGCGGAGTCGTAGATGGTGAAACTGCTGGGGTATCCCAGGCGGGCCGCCTCGCGGCGCAGGATGCGCACACAGGCCGAGTGGAAGGTCATCACCCACATGGCGCTGGCCGTGCGTTCACCGAGCAGCCGCTCGACACGCTCCTTCATCTCGGCTGCGGCTTTGTTGGTGAAGGTGATCGCGAGCACCTCGCTGGGGCGGACTCCCCGCTCGGCCAGCAGGTAGGCGATGCGGTGGGTGAGGACACGGGTCTTGCCTGACCCCGCTCCAGCGATGATCAGCAGCGGGCTGCCGTGGTGGAGCACCGCGGCGCGCTGGAGCTCGTTGAGACCTTCGAGAAGCTGCTCTTGGGAGGACACCCCACCAAGGGTAGACGCGGCGGAAGGACACCGCTGACCTCCTGCCGCGGCTAGTCTGGGCCGTTGCCCGTGGAAGCAACGGTTGTGGAGGGATTCAGTGCGGGTTTTCGTCGACTGCGACCCGGGGATTGATGACGCGCTGGCATTGGCCTACCTCGCGGCGGACCACAGGGTCGAGATCGCGGGGGTAGGGGCGGTCTACGGGAACACGGGGGTGGAGAGCACCGCGGAGAACGCGGTGCGGCTGCTGCAGCTTTTCGGACGTCCCGAGACCCCGGTTGCGGTGGGGGCGGCGCGCCCGCTCATGCAGCAGCCCCGGCTCGCCCGGCATGTCCACGGGGACAACGGGCTCGGAGGGATCGAACTGCCCGAGGCGGCGAAGCGTCCCGTGTCCGAGTCGGCAGCGGAGCTGCTTGTGCGCCTGGCCCGGTCGGCTCCCGGGGAGCTCAACGTGCTGGCGCTCGGTCCGCTCACCAACCTGGCTGTGGCGTTGGCTCTCGAACCGCGGCTGCCTGAGCTGGTGAACCGGGTCGTGGTGATGGGCGGTGCGGTCCGGTCGCCGGGCAACGTCACCCCGTGGGCCGAAGCGAACGTCAACAACGACCCTGAGGCGGCCGAGGCAGTGCTCGGCGCGGGGTTCGACCTGACTTTGGTGGCTCTCGACGTCACCATGCGAGCCTTGGCGACCGAGTCGTGGCTGGAGGAGTTGGCGGCGCTGCCGGGGGAGCGCGCCCAGTACGCGCACCGGTTCCTCGCCTACTACGTGGGCTGGTACACGTCGTTTCTGGGCCAGCGGGCGTGTCCGATGCACGACCCGCTTGCTGCAGCGGTGCTGGTGGACCCGTCGCTGGTGAAAGAGTCGGAGACCGTTCCCGTGCTGGTGGAGCTGGCCGGTGCGCACACACGCGGCATGACCATCGCGGATCTGCGTCCCCGCCGCGAGGAGACCTCGCGGCCTGCGGTGGTGCTGCCCACCGAGGTGGACGTGCCCAAGTTCCTCTCCCGGATGCTGCGCGCGCTGGCCTGAGCGGGTTAGACGAGTTTGCGGGCCGTAGCCCAGCGGCTCAGTTCGTGCCGGTTGGACAACTGGAGTTTGCGCAAGACCGAGGAGACGTGGGTCTCCACGGTCTTCACCGAGATGAACAGTTCGCGGGCGACCTCCTTGTAGGCGTAGCCGCGGGCGATCAACCGGAGCACTTCGCGTTCCCGCTGGGTGAGGCGGTCGAGTTCCGGGTCGACGGGGGGTGCGTCGGTGGCCGCGAACGCGTCGAGGACGAATCCCGCGAGACGTGGGGAGAACACGGCGTCACCGTCGGCCACCCGCACAATCGCGTCGGCGAGCTCCGTGCCGGAGATGGTTTTCGTGACGTAGCCGCGGGCGCCGGCGCGGATCACTCCGATGACGTCCTCGGCAGCGTCGGAGACCGACAGGGCGAGGAACCGGATCTCAGGGTGTTTCGGCAGGATCCGGCGGAGCACCTCGATTCCTCCGCCGCCGGGCAGGTGGACGTCGAGCAGGACCAGGTCGGGACGCTGTTCGCTGATGACGCGGACCGCCTCGTCGACGTCTCCGGCTTCGCCGACTACGTCGACGGTGTCGCCGAGTTCGCCCCGCACTCCACTGCGGAACAGGTGGTGGTCGTCGACGATGACGATCCTCGGGATACGGCCACTGGCGAAGGTGTTCTCTTCTCCCACATCGTGGGACTCTACCTGGCTGTACCATCCCCGCAAAGACGGCGTCCTCCTTCGGACACGGGCTGCTGGGACTGGAGTGTCGTCTGGGTCGCGCTAGGTCTCCCCAGACGGGGACGGGCGGGGCATGCGTAGTTGGACTTCGGTCCCTTCCCCGGGTGCGGTGCGGATTCGGGCGTGCCCGCCGTGGCGTTCCATCCGGCCGATAATCGAGCCGCGGACGCCCATGCGGTCGGCTGGTACCGCGTCCAGGTCGAATCCGGGGCCGCGGTCGCGGATGAAGACGAGGACTTCGTCCGGTTCCACTTCGCAGAACACGGAGATGGTGTCCACTCCCGCGTACTTGGACGCGTTCACCATGGCTTCCCGGGCGGCTTGCAGGGTGGCACGCAGCCCGTCGTTGAGGGGGCAGTCGCCCACGCAGACCACTTCGATGGGGACCCCGTGGACCTCTTCCACCTCGGCGGCCACTCCTTCCAGCGCGGGGGAGAGAGTGAGATCCACGTCGGTCCGGCGCTGGTAGAGCCAGTTGCGGAGGGCCCGTTCCTGGACTCGAGCCAGCCGCTGCACTTCGCGCGGGTCGTCGGCGCGGCGCTGAATGAGGGTGAGGGTGTGCAGCACCGAGTCGTGGATGTGCGCGGCGAGTTCAGCGCGTTCCTGGCTGCGGATGCGTTCTCGGCGTTCCCGGTCGCGTTCCCGCACCAGGCCAATGATCCAGGGGGCGACAATCAGCCCGATCCCGGCAAGCAGGGTGAGCGCGAACGTGAGTCCGGCGCGTGCTTCGTGGAGCTGCTGCTGGAAGGCGAGGAACCCGATCACGCCGACGATGACGAGCAGGACGCCCAGGCCGGTGCGGATCCACGCTTTGCCGCGCAGCGTGGTGGAGGCGACCCACTCGTCGCGTTCCGCGGGGTTGGCCTGCTGCCACAGGATGGTGCCGCCGAGAGCACCGAAGACCAGGAACCACAGCAGCGGGTCCAGGACACCGCCGAAGAACAGGAAGAGCATGCCCAGTCCGGCGGCCAGGGCGATGTAGGCCAGGATCTGGCTGATGTCGCGGCCTTTGCGGCGGGTGCGCTCCTCCGGGTCGGCTGTCGTGTCCTCTTCCGCCTCCGGGTCGGGGGGGACGAGCAGGAGCAGGACGAGGTAGACCGCGACCCCGATACCGCCGACGGCGAGAGCGAGCAGCGCCAGCCGCGCCACGACCGGGTCGATGCCGAGGTGGCGGGCTAGTCCGGAGCAGACTCCGCCTAGCAGCCGGTCGTCCGTGCTGCGGTACAACTGCGGTGGCTCTTCTCGCGTCGCGGTCACCGTCTCCTCGCATTCGTCTGCCTGGTACCAGCATGCCTGCCGGGCTGCGCGGTCTGCATCGGGGGAACTCCCCGGTCCCCCGGGACCCGAGTTCAGGGTGAGGTCAGGGAACTCCCTGATGGGAAGCGGGAACACCACGGGAGAGCATGGAGCCATGGTGGACGGCGAGCAGAACAGTGCGGCGCGGGCAGCGGAGCCCGCCGCCGCGGAGACGTCCGCTCCGACCAGCGCCGCTGAGCGCGCCCTGTGCCGGGACGATGTCGCCGCCGTGCTTACCGGGGTGGCGGCTGGTTTGGGGCGTTATACGCGGATCGACCCGGTGGTGTGGCGCACGGCGTTCGCGGTCACCGCGCTGGGCGGGGGGACCGGGGTGTGGCTGTACGCCTTTGCGTGGCTGCTGATGCGGGATGCGCGCGGCGGCCCCGCCATGGCGGAGCAGTTGTTCAGCCGGAGGCTGACCGGGGATGCTGTCCTTGCCCTCCTCGGCTGCGGTCTGGCGGTGGGGACAGCTTTCACCCTGTTCGGCGGGTTCAGTTGGACGACGCTGGTCCTGGCGGTGCCGCTGGTGCTGGGCTGCCTGGTCGCGCACAACCGCGGAGTGGATCTGGCCCACACCCTCCGGCAGTTGCCGGAATGGTTGAAGAAGCAGGATCCCCCGCCGAGCGTGGCTGCTCCTAGCCCTGCCCCTGCCTACTACCATCCGGGCCAGTCGTGGACTGCGGCCTCGGACGGCCCCGTCGACTTGGCTGTCCTCGCGCGGCAGGCCACCGAGCCCGAGGCCGGCCAGAAAACGACGGCCCGTCACGAGGCTGCTGCGGGCATCGCAGAGCTGCGGCCGCAGGAGCGGAACGGGGCCTGCTCCTCGTCCCGGCGCGGCGGGGTAGGGCTGTTCGCTCTCGTGGTCTGGGGTGCGCTGGCCTTGACCGGGGTAATGTTCGTCTTCGGTGGGGTGTCGGTGGATGCCCTGCTGGGGCCGCAGACTGCCCCGCTCTACCTGGGAGGGATTGTCACGTTGTGCGGGGCGGTCCTCATCCTGGGCGCGTGGGTGGGGAATCCGCGCGGCATCGTCCCGGTCGCCACCCTAGCGACCGTGCTGGCGGTGGGTGCCACGGCAACCGATGTGACCGAAGCGCGGTTCGGCTCGGTCACCTGGCGGCCGACCGCGGTCGCCGAGATACGGGAGCCGTTCGAGTTGACTGCCGGTCAGGCCCGTCTCGACCTGACCAGGCTTCCCGTGGAGCCGGGCCAGGAGGTGACGGTGCGGGCGCGGGTCGGTCTCGGATCGGTGGAGGTCATCGTGCCGGACACGGTGCGGACCGTGGTCCGCGGTCAGGCCGGGATCGGTTGGGTCACGCTCGGCGACCAGATGTTCGAAGCGGGTCTCAGGGTGGATGTCCACGAAGTCGTTCCCCCGCGCTCGGGCCCGGGCAGTAACGAAGGCGAGGACGCTGCGGCGGAGGTGCCGACGCTGAACCTCATCGTGGATTCCTGCGCGGGCAATCTGGAGGTGTCGCATGTCACGGCGTAGCACCGACTGGGCCTCGCTGGTCGCAGGGCTGCTGTTCGTGCTGCTAGGGCTGGCGTTCGTGGTCAGTGGCACGACCGCGTGGGACTTCAACGTGCTGTGGCTGCTTCCGGTGCTTGCCCTCGGTTTGGGAGTGGTCGGCATCGTGCGTGTGCTGCTGCGGTCACGCCACTCAGAGCACCGGCGTTCCTCGTGAAACCCTGGGTCAGGCAAATTTTCTGTCTGCCGCGCGGAAAAACCTCGTATGGCGGCTCCGCGTGCTGACCGCCGCTGGAACCCCTCGTCTAGGGTCGTTGCGCACTGTGACGTGACGGACACACTGGCGCGTGCGTGAAGCCGGGGACTACGGGTTTCCCCGGCGGGGAGGGGGAGGTCCGTTTGCCTGGCATCGGTGTCACTGTGGACGGCACGCGGTACGAGGACGAGGTTGACGCGTGTCTTCCCCTCTCCCAGTACCTGCGGGAACGGAAAAGCGGCGGTATTCCCGTGGACTGCCCGACCGCCGAGTGCGGGGCGTGCCTCGTGCTGGTGGACGGGGTGGCCGTCAAAAGCTGTCTGATGCTGGCGGTCCAGACGGACGGGTGCACGGTCACCACGGTCGACGGGTTGGCGGACGACGCTACCGCGCACTCTCTCCAGAAAGCGTTCCGGCGGCATGTGCGGCGGTGCACCCGGTGTCGGCCCGGGCTGGTGGTTGCGGCAGTGGAATTGCTGCGGGGCTGCTCTTCCCCTTCGGAGCAGGAGATCCACGAGGGACTGTCGGGGGTCCGGTGCCCCTGCGGCAGTGACGCCGACATCGTGCGCGCGGTGTGCGAGGCGGCGGACGCAGTGCAGGACGCGGACACACAGCTCCCCGAGACGCGGGTGGTCGGATGAGCGGAGACAACGGCGTACTGCCCCCGGGATGCGAGTACGCGCGGGCGCACAGCATCGCGGAAGCGGTGCAGATCCTGGGTGAGAGCCTAGAAGGGCGGGTGCTGGCGGGCGGTCAAAGCCTGGTGCCGCTGCTGCGGTCGCACCAGGTCTGCCCTGATGTGCTCGTGGACCTGGGTGGGGTCGCGGAGCTGCGCGGGGTGCGGGACGAAGGGGACTCGCTGTGGATCGGGGCGCTCACCACCTACCACGAGGTGGCGAGCCATCCGCTGGTGCGGTCCCATGCCCCGTTGCTGGCCAGGGTTGCGGGGGTGATCGCCGACCCGGCGGTGCGCCACCGCGGCACGGTGGGCGGGGCGTTGGCATACGCCGACCCGGCGTTCGAGCTGCCTACTGCGGCAGTGGCGTTGGGGGCGGAATGCCGGATCACCGGTCCTGCCGGGGAACGCGGGGTTCCCGCGGCGCACTTCTTCGTAGCGAAGCGGACCACTGCGATAGGCCCCGACGAGCTGGTGACCGGTATCCGAGTGCCCAAGTGGCCGGGCTGGTCGTTCCACTACGAGCGGTTTCCCACCGACCGGCGGTCGTGGGCGATCGGCGGGGCCGCGGCAGGGGTGCGCCGCGGCGACGGGGTGATCGCTGCGGCCCGCGTGGTGCTCGGCAATGTGGGGCCTACGCCGTTGCGGGCTGCCACCGTGGAGGCGGCGTGCATCGGTCTTCCGAGCCGGGCTGCCCTGCTGCGCGCGGCAGCGCGGGCCGTTGACGAGGTCCTCCCGTCGGACAGTGCCAGCGGCGACGTGGAGCACCGGGGTCTGGCCCGGGTGTTGACGGGTCGGGCGCTGATCACCGCGGCAGGGGTGTGACCTCGCGGTACGCGGAGACCCGGCCCGCTTATCCGAAGGAAAGGCTACTGTTCCACGACGGTTCAGTGAGATTCCGGCTGCGCCCTCGCTTGCTGAGCCGCGGTTCGGGGGACGATGGTGCATGCAACCCGTGGGAGTCAGGGAGTCTCCTCCCCTGGTGTTTGGAGTCACCGCGTGGAACCGCAGTACAACCCCTCCTTCGGGGGTGGCCCGCAGTATGGTCCTCCTCCCGGACAGTATCCGCCTGGCCAGCCGCACCGGGGAGTGCCCCCGCCCGGCTACCAGGTTCCCCCGCCGATGCCCCCTCCTGGACCTGCGGGTTATACGCCGCCGCGCCGCAGCAGCACCGGTCTGATCCTCGGCCTGTTCTCAGCCAGCCTGGCGCTGGTTGTGGTTGTGGTGACGCTCGTCCTCGTCACAAGTTCGCCCGCCACACGGATCAGCGACCTTGACGCGGTGCACGAAGTCATTGAAGAGCGCTACGAGCGCCACCCGTTCCTGGGGGTCGGCGGTTTCGAGGGCAAGCACACGATCTATGTCGGGCTGAGCCTCTCCTACGTTTCCGGCGTCGGTGAACTCCGGCAGGTCTCCGAGGATCTCGTCGGGACTGTCTGGGAGCACGTGCCCGGCTCTTATGAGCAGGTGGTCACCGCACTGCTCTCTTGGAGCGAGGACTCGCTGTTCGTGGAGCAGTGGGACACGGCGGCCCTGCGAGAGCAGTTCGGTCCGCGTCCGAGCGGACTGGCCGTGGAAGAGGTTGACGGCCGGGATCCCACACTGATCCGGCCTGGAGACTGCTCTGCTGAGCAGGGCTACTGCAATTCTTTGCCTGAGGCGCTGCTGACCGAGAACAGTCGGGCGCTGACGGAGTACACCTGCGGCCTGTTCGAGGAGGGGAGCGCGTTCCCCACCGAACCCTTCCAGATCCGCAACGACAAGAACCCGTACGGCGCGAAGTCGTCGGTCACCTACCTGCTTTCTCCGCTGACTGACTCGCGGCCGGACCTCCTCCATGTCGCGCTGTTGGGGAAGCGCGACGCGTTCCTCGAGGTGACGTGCGTCATCGACGGTGTGGAGGAGAACGAATTGTTCAGCCGCGCAGAGTACGAGAAGGCGTTGGAACTGGTGGAGTAGGCCCCTTCCCCGTGCCACGGGAGGCGGGGGTGAAGACAACGCACGGCTCCCCTGGTGCAGGGGAGCCGTTGCGGTCTTCGCGGCGCGGGAGTGAACGGCGACTCCGGTGGAGGCGTCACGGCCGGGTGCGGTCCCCTGCCGTGGCTGCCGCGGACCGGAGGGTCACTCCCATTCGATCGTGCCGGGCGGCTTGCTGGTGATGTCGAGGGTGACCCGGTTGATGTCGGGGACCTCGTTGGTGATGCGGTTGGAGATCGTGGCGAGGACGTCGTAGGGGACCCGGGCCCAGTCGGCAGTCATGGCGTCTTCGCTGGTGACCGGGCGCAGCACGATCGGGTGGCCGTAGGTCCGGCCGTCGCCTTGCACCCCCACGGAGCGCACGTCTGCCAGCAGCACCACCGGGCACTGCCAGATGGCGCGGTCCAGTCCGGCTCGGGTCAGCTCTTCGCGGACAATGGCGTCGGCTGCCCGCAGGATCTCCAGCCGCTCCGCGGTGACCTCGCCCACGATGCGGATGGCCAGGCCCGGGCCGGGGAAGGGGTGCCGCCACACCATTTCTGCGGGGAGGCCGAGTTCTTCGCCGACTCTGCGGACTTCGTCCTTGAACAGCTCCCGGAGCGGTTCGACCAGGGTGAACTGCAGGTCGTCGGGGAGTCCGCCGACGTTGTGGTGCGATTTGATGTTGGCGGTCCCGTTGCCGCCCCCGGACTCCACCACGTCCGGGTAGAGCGTGCCTTGGACGAGGAATTCGACGGCTTCGTCGCCTTCCCCGGCTTCAGCGACGATCTCGCGGGCTGCCTGTTCGAAGACGCGGATGAACTCGCGTCCGATGATCTTGCGTTTGGTTTCCGGGTCGGTGACCCCGGCCAGAGCGGTGAGGAACCGCTCTTGGGCGTCGACGACTTTGAGGCTGGCTCCCGTAGCGGCGACGAAGTCTTTTTCGACCTGCTCCGCTTCCCCTTGGCGCAACAGCCCGTGGTCAACGAAGACACAGGTCAGACGGTCGCCGATAGCGCGCTGCACGAGGGCGGCCGCTACCGCGGAGTCCACTCCGCCGCTCAGCCCGCAGATCGCCCGCTTGCTGCCGATCTGGGCGCGGATGCGCGCCACCTGGTCTTCGACGATGTTGACCATCGTCCAGGTGGGGCGGCAGCCCGCGGCCTCGTAGAGGAAGTGCTGCAGCACGGCCCGGCCGTGCTCGGTGTGGACCACTTCGGGGTGGAACTGGACCCCGTAGAGGGCCCGGTCGCGGTGCTCCATCGCGGCCACCGGGGCGTCCGCGGTCTGCCCGGTGACGGTGAACCCGTCGGGGACCTGGGACACGGCGTCGCCGTGCGACATCCACACGGTCTGCTGCTGAGGCAGGCTGTGGAACAGCAGGCTGTCGGTGGCGACGTTGATCGTGGTACGCCCGTATTCGGAGCGTCCCGTCCGTTCGACGGTGCCGCCGAGGGTCTGCGCCATGACCTGGAAGCCGTAGCAGATCCCCAAGATGGGCACCCCGGTGTCGAACAGGCCGGGGGGAGCTTGCGGGGCTCCGTCGGCGTACACCGAGGAGGGGCCACCCGACAGGATGATGGCCTTGGGTTTTTTGGCGAGCATCTCCTCGACCGGCATGGTCGGAGGCACGATCTCGCTGTAGACGTGGCATTCGCGTACCCGACGCGCGATCAACTGCGCGTATTGCGCGCCGAAGTCCACGACGAGAACGGTGTCGAACGTGCTCTCGGGAGCACCGGCAACGGACACGTAACGGCCTTCCAGCGGAGATACGGAGACAGAACCACCGCCAGTGTAGTGCGCTGCCGGGTGGTAGAGCGGCGGGAGCGGCAGCAGGGCACGGGTTCTGCTGCCGGATCTCCGCTCTACCACGGCGTCGCAGGGGCACAGAGTGTGCGGAAGCTCACCTCAGCGGATGCGTAGGGCGCGCATGAGCCGGATGCCGGTGGTCATCACTCGCGACAGGGTTTCTGCGGACATCCCCGGGGGGCCGCTGAGGCCGACGACGTGCTGGCTGGACACGGTCTGCGCTTCGGTGTAGCGCAGGATGCCCTCCACTCCGTGGCGTCGTCCCAGGCCGGAGCGTTTCATCCCGCCCATGGGGGCGCCGTAGCTGGCGAACGCGGCGCCATAGCCTTCGTTGATGTTGACTGTCCCGGCTTTCAGCCGTTCCGCGATGCGGCGTCCCCGGGCCACGTCCCGAGTCCACACGCTGGCGTTGAGCCCGTAGGGGGTGTGGTTGGCGCGTTCGATCGCTTCGTCTTCGGTGGTGAACCGGTAGAGGGAGACGACCGGTCCGAAAGTCTCTTCGGCGCACAAGGTCATGGACTCGTCGACGCCGGTGAGCACGGTGGGCTCGTAGAACAGCGGTCCCACGTCGGGGCGGGGGCGGCCTCCGGCCAGGACGGTGGCTCCTTTGCTGCGGGCGTCCTCGACGTGGGCGACGACCCGGTCGAATTGGCGTTGGGACGTGAGAGAGCCCAGGTCCGCGGAGTAGTCGAGGTCCGCTCCGAGCCGCAGGTTCTTCGTCTCTGCCACGAATTTCTCGACGAACGCGTCGTAGATGGAGTCGTGGACGTAGAGCCGTTCCATGGAGATGCACAGTTGGCCGGAGTTGCTGAAGCAGGCGGCTACGGCGCCGTGCACGGTCCGGTCCAGGTCGGCGTCTGCGCACACGATCATCGGGTTCTTGCCGCCGAGTTCCGCGGAGCAGCCGATGAGCCGGGAGGCGGCACGCTGGGCGATGCGGGCTCCGGTCGCTGAGGAGCCGGTGAAGGCGACGTAGTCGGCCTCGTCGACCAGCGGGTCACCGATCTCCGCGGGTTCGCCGAGGACGACGAGCCACAGGTCGCGGGGGAGTCCTGCTTCGACGAGCAGGTCGATGGCCCACAGCGCGCTCAGCGCGGTCTGGGTGTCGGGTTTGGCGACGACGGCGTTGCCTGCCAGCAGGGCGGGGACAGCGTCTGCGACGGGCAGGGTGAGCGGGTAGTTCCACGGGGTGATGACGCTGACGACCCCTTTGGGCTGGTAGTTCACCCTGGTCCGGGTGGCGAGGGGGATGGCGCCGGGCGCGCGGCGGCGGCGGAGGAGTCGGGGGGCATGGCGTGCGTAGTGGAGGGTGCCGAGGGCCGCGTCGCAGACTTCTTCGAAAGCGTTCTTGCGGGCTTTCCCGGTCTCCCATTGCAGGATGTCCAGGATTTCGGTTTGCCGGTCGAGCAGCAGGTCGGAGAAGCGGAGGAAGGGGGCGATGCGCTGGCGGGGCGAGCGCTGCGCCCATTCGCGCTGGGCGGCGCGGGCGCGGCGGAACGCTTCGGTGACGTCGCTGGCCGAGGACTGGGGCAGGGTGGCGAGGGGTTCCCCGGTGAAGGGTGCCGTGGTGACGACGGTACGGCCGGTACTGCTGACCACGTGGCGGGTCAGCCGCTGGACTAGAGCGTCGTCCAAGGGGAGGGAACGCGTTGCTGTGGGGTGCGTCACAGTCTCCATACCAGCAGCTTAGGCGAGCCGCCCTCCACTCGCTACCGGCAAGTAATGAAACAGGGCTGCGCATGTGCCCGCACCCCGGACCGGCACGCTCCCGGGGACGGTCGTCCGGCAGGACTCAGCCGGCGAACCCGTTCGGGTTCATGGTCTGCCAGCGCCACAGGTGGGCGCAGGCCTCGTCCAAGGTGTACGCCGTCTTCCACCCCAAGTCCCGGTTGGCGGCGGACGGGTCGGCGTAGCAGACCGCGATATCCCCCGGGCGGCGGGCCACCACCTCGTAGGGGATCGTCTTGCCGCAGGCCCGCTCGAACGCCGCGATCGCCTCCAGCACGGAGACCCCGTGGCCGCTGCCGAGGTTGTAGGTGCGCATCCCGTAGGCGTCCCCGAGCCGCTCCAGCGCAGCGACGTGCCCGCGGGCGAGGTCCATCACGTGCAGGTAGTCGCGCACTCCCGTGCCGTCGGGAGTGGCGTAATCGTCCCCGTAGACCAGGACCCGCTCCCGGCGTCCAGCCGCCACTTGGGCGATGTAGGGGAAGAGGTTGTTGGGCACCCCTTCGGGGTCCTCTCCGATCAGCCCGCTGGGGTGCGCCCCCACCGGGTTGAAGTAGCGCAGCGTGATAATCCGCCAATCCGGTGCCGAAGCGACCAGGTCGGAGAGGATCCGCTCCGCGAACAGCTTGGTCGCCCCGTAAGGGTTGGTGGCGCGCAGCGGAGCATCCTCAGGAATCGGCACCCGGTCGGGGTCGCCGTAGACGGTCGCTGAAGAGCTGAACACTAAAGAGCGCACGCCGTGGGCGTCCATGGCTTCGCACACCGTCAACAGTGCGTCGAGGTTGTTGCGGTAGTACAGCAGCGGAAGCTCCACGGACTCGCCCACCGCTTTCAACCCGGCACAGTGGACCGCCGCATCGATCCGGTGCTCGGTGAAGACCCGGTCCATCAGCTCCCGGTCGGCGCAGTCGCCGACGTAAAAGTGGACGGAACGGCCGGTAATGCGCTCTACCCGGCGCACCGCTTCCGCGTGGCTGTTGCGCAAATTGTCGACCACGACCACGTCGTGGCCGTTCTCCAACAGCTCGACAGCGACATGCGTTCCGATGTACCCGGCTCCGCCGGTGAGCAGTACGTTCATGGTGATATCCGGATTGACGTGGCACGATGCAGCAACCCTGCTGCGCCACCAGCATAGACGTGCAGGTCGTCTGGCCGGAGCATGCCGCCCCGGCGCCGAGTGATCCGCCGCGCCCTGCGAGCAGCGCCCGGGCTCCTCATGCGCGGCCGTCCGCGACCGTCCACCGGGGGGTGGAGAGCGGACGTGTCGGCGGAAACCAGACGCGTTCCGCTGGCACGCTGACGATCTCCCGTTCGGGGTAGCGCAGCGCGGTCAACCGTCCGCCGAACACGCACCCCGTGTCCACGCACAGAGTGTTGTTGCGCCACTCCACGTCGGCAGCGGGCACGTGTCCGTACACCACGGTCGCCTGTCCCCGGTAGTTCCGGGCCCACGGAAGCCGCACAGGCAGCCCGTACTCGTCGACTTCCCCGGTGGTCTCGCCGTACAACGCGAAAGCACGGACCCGTTTGGAGTCCCGTCCGTGGTATTTCTCCGGCAGCCCGGCATGGGCGACCACCAGTTTTCCGCCGTCGAGAATGTAGTGGCTGACCAGGTCTGCGCAGAAGGCGCGGACCCGGGCCTGGAACGCTTCCGGCTCCGCGGCAAGCTGCTGCAGGGTTTCCCGCAGACCGTGCGAGACCTGCACGCGCCGTCCCTGCAGCGCCCTCCGCAACCGGTCCTCATGGTTGCCCGCCACGCACAGGGCGTCGCCGTCGGCGACCATTCCCATGACCAGGCGGAGCACGCCAGGCGAGTCCGGTCCCCGGTCCACCAGGTCTCCCACGAACACCGCGGTGCGTTCGACGTGGTGGGCGCCGACAGCGCGCCCGTGCTCGTCGCGCACCAACTGGTAGCCGAGCTGGTGCAGCAGCGCCTCCAGTTCGAGCCGGCAGCCGTGGACGTCGCCGATGATGTCGAAGGGGCCGCGCAGCTCGGAGCGGTAACCGGGAAAAGGCACCAGTCGCACCGTGACGGTGTCGACCGTTGCGGGATCGCGGAGCACGTAGACCGCTCTGAACCCTTCCTGGCCCAGGCGGTCCAGGGCGTGCTGCAGGTCGGTGAGCTGCCGGTCGATGGCCTTGGCGCTGAGGGCGCGGTCCGACCGTTCGCGGGCGCGCTGCCGGATCACGTCCACGGGAGGGACGAGGGCGATCGCGACACTCGGCAGATTGTGCCGCCGCGCGATCCGCCGCAGCGCAACCCGGGCGTGCGTGTGGAGGTTGGTGGCGTCGACGACGGTGAGCAGGCCGCGCTGCAGCCTCCGGTCCACCACGGCGTGGAGGATGGTGAACGCGTCGTCGGTGGCGGACTGGTCGTTTTCGTCGTCGCTGACGACCGCCCGGTAGTGGTCCGAGCTGACCACCTGGGTGGGGCGGAAATGCCGGGCGGCGAACGTGGACTTCCCCGCCCCGGAAACCCCGATGAGCAGCACCAGGCTCGCCGCGGGAATCTCGAGGACGCGGGGGGTGTCTGTCGTCTTCCCTTGATCAGCGTTCACTTGCGTGGTCAGACCCGTACGGTGGTGGCTTGCGGCACGATATCCGGGGCACCGTGCTGGACCGCGTCGGCTTCCTGGTCGCTGTCTTGCTCCTGGGCGGCCCGTTCCGCTTCGATCCGGGCACGGTAGTACTCCACTTCTCGGGCGATTTGGGCATCGTCCCAGCCGAGCGGGCCGGCCATGAGCTGTGCCGCCTCCTCAGCCGCGGCAAGGCCGCGGTCCCACGTCTCAATGGCGATGTGGGTGCGGCGGCTGAGCACGTCGTCGAGGTGGCGGGCCCCTTCGTAGCGGACCGCGTAGACCACTTCGGCACGCAGGTAGTCGTCGGCGCCGGTCAACGGCTGCTTCAAATCCGGCTGTTCGGCGATCAGTCCCAGCACTTCGTGGATGAGGGAACCGTAGCGGCGCAGAAGGTGCTGGATCCGGGACACGTGCAGGCCGGTGCGGCGGGCGAGGATGCGACGCTGGTTCCACAGCGCGAAATAGCCGTCGGCGCCCACCAGGGGAAGCCGGTCGGTCACCGACGGGGGCACTCCCCCGCCCAGCCCGTGGGCGACCGCGTCCACCGCGTCCTTGGCCATGACCCGGTAGGTGGTGTACTTTCCGCCCGCGATGAGGACTAGGCCGGGCACCGGGTGCGCCACGGTGTGCTCCCGGGACAACCGGGAGGTCTCCTCGGACTCCCCCGCGAGCAGCGGCCGCAGCCCCGCATACACCCCCTCCACGTCGTCTCTGGTCAACGGGGTTTTCAGGACTGCGTTGACGCGGTTGAGCACGTAGTCGATGTCGGTTCGGCTGGCCGCGGGGTGCGCCTTGTCCAGGTCCCATGCGGTGTCGGTGGTGCCGAGGATCCAGTGCCGTCCCCACGGGATGACGAACAGCACGCTCTTCTCGGTGCGCAGGATCAGCCCGGAGGATGCGTGGATCCGGTCCCGAGGCACCACCAGGTGAACGCCTTTGGAGGCGCGCACGTGGATCTGGCCGCGCCCGCCCACCATCTCCTGGATCTCGTCGGTCCACACCCCGGCCGCGTTGACCACCTGTTTCGCGCGGACCGCGAACTCTCGGCCGGTTTCCAGGTCGACGACGCGGGCCCCGGTGACATGCTCCCCTTCCCGCAGGAACCCGACGGCCTGGGTACGCGAGGCGATGTGCGCGCCGTAGGTGGCGGCGGTGCGGAGCACCATCACCACGTAGCGGGAGTCGTCCACCTGTGCGTCCCAGTACTGCACGGCGCCGACGAGGGCGTCGCGGCGCAGCGCGGGGAAGATCCGCAGGGCGGCACGGCGGCTGAGGTGGCGGTGGCCGGGCAGGCCGCGGGTGCGGGTGCCGGACAGGGCCAGCGCGTCGTAGAGGGCCACCCCCGCCCCGATGTAGGGGCGTTCCCAGTGGGAGCGGAGCGGGAACAGGAACGGCACCGGGCGCACCAGGTGCGGGGCGATCCGGCTGAGGAGCAGGCCGCGTTCGGTGAGCGCCTCGCGGACGAGAGGGAAGTCCAAGTGCTCCAGGTAGCGCAGGCCCCCGTGGATGAGCTTGCTGGACCTGCTGGAGGTTCCTGAAGCGAAGTCGCGGGCCTCCACGAGCCCGACGGAGAGGCCGCGCGCCACCGCGTCCAGAGCGACACCCGCTCCGACGATCCCTCCTCCGACCACCAGCACGTCGAGTTCGGTGTCGGCCATGGCCCTGAGGGCGGCGTCCCGTTCCTGTGGTCCCAACCGTGCTGCCGTCATCTGGTGCGCGGGGTCCCCTCCTCCTTTCCGGGCGCCGGGCGGAGGCAGAGGACGCCGCTTCCCTCCTCTCGCGGGAAGCCGCGTGCGGTGCGGCATGGGAGCGAGCGATGTGGTGAACGACGTTCTGTTCTGCTGGCTTCAGGCTATATCTGACGGTTCACCACAATCTGTACCCACTGTGGAGACGGTCAGTTAAAGCGCGTTGACATAGTCGGCGGCGATGGAGAGAACCTTCCGCCCGTACTCTTCGGACCGGTTGTACGACAAGATCGCTTCCCACCAGTCCTGGCTGGTGGTCAGCACCCGGCCGTCCGCGCACAGGTAGCGGGCGGCGCTCAGCGCGGCGTCGTCGATGTCGTGGGGGTTGGGTGTGCTGTTGTCCGCGGAAGCGCCCCAGATCTCCCACGTGCTGGGGATGAACTGCATGGGGCCGACAGCCCGGTCCCACACCGGGTCGCCGTCGAGCTGTCCGCCGTCGGTATCAGGGATCGCGGCGGTGCCGCGGCTCCCGTCGAGGGGAATGCCGATGACCGGGACAGTGGTGGTCCCGTCGGGGGCGAGCTCCCCGCCCGCGTAGGTGCCGTGGCGGGATTCCACTTCGCCGATCGCCGCCAGAGTCGGCCAGGACACTTGGCACTCCGGCTGCTCCGCGAGGAGCTGCAGTTGTGCAGCCGCGTACGCCTGCAGGGCGCGGCGCGGGATTCCGGTGGCAGCCGAGACCCGGTCGAGCCATGCGGGGTCGATTTCGGGGAGGGCCGCGTGCTGGTCGGACGGCAGCGGGCGGGAGCCCGGGACTCCTTCCGCCTCCGCGGTGCTGGCGTTGGTCTCGGTGAGCGTCTCCACGCGTCCCCCGAGTTCGTGGGGGCCGGGGGGCAGCAGCTGCGGTGCGGAGGATTCAGCGGTGAACGCCACGATGCCGAGAATGCCGCCGGTTACCCCCACCACCGCGGCGATCGCGGCTCCCGCCACGCCCAAGGCACGCCACCCGCCCGACATTCCGGGTTTGGGCGCCGGGGAGGCGGGGGGTGTGTCGGTTCGGACTTTGGAGAGCGTCTCGGCCACCACAACCCCACTCTCTGCCAGACACATGCACGAGCCCGGGGAAGAAGCGTCGGCCTTCCCCTGACGGACAGCAGACGTAACAGGACAGTCACCCTAGTTCGTCGCGTTCCGTCTGTTAAGGGGGGTTCGGAATCAAATGACGCCCCCGGGACTCAACTCGGGGGCGTCGCAGCAGAGGGGGTGCGGTTGTCGTTACGAGGTGAACTGCGCGGTTAGTTCGGCGCCACGACGACCTCGACCCGCTGGAATTCCTTCACATCGGTGTACCCGGCGGTAGCCATGGTGCGGCGGAGCGCGCCCATGAGGTTCATGGAGCCGTCGCTGGTGGAAGCCGGGCCGCGCACGATCTCCTCCAAGGTGCCGATCGTGCCGACCTTGAGCCGCTGGCCCCGCGGCAACTGGTGGTGGTGTGCTTCGCTGCCCCAGTGGTAGCCGCCGCCGGGGGCTTCGACGGCGCGGGCCAGCGGGGAGCCGACCATGACCGCGTCGGCGCCGCAGGCCAACGCTTTAGCGATGTCGCCGCTGCGGGTCATCCCGCCGTCCGCGATGACGTGGACGTAGCGGCCCCCGGACTCGTCGAGGTAGTCCCGCCGGGCCGCGGCGACGTCGCCGATCGCGGTCGCCATGGGCACGGCCACCCCCAGCACGCTGCGGGTGGTGTGCCCCGACCCGCCGCCGAAACCGACGAGCACCCCCGCAGCACCGGTGCGCATGAGGTGCAGGGCGGCGGTGTAGGTGGCGCATCCCCCGACCACGACGGGAACGTCGAGGTCGTAGATGAACTGCTTGAGGTTGAGGGGCTCCGTGCGGCCGGAGACGTGTTCGGCGGAGACCGTGGTGCCGCGGATGACGAAAATGTCCACCCCGGCCTCGATCACGGCCTTGTGGTACTGGGCCGTGCGCTGGGGGGAGAGGCGGGCCGCGGTGACTACCCCGGCGCGGCGGATCTCTTCGATCCGGCGGCCGATCAGTTCTTCTTTGATCGGTTCGGCGTAGATCTCCTGCAGTCTCCGGGTGGCTGTGGCGTCGTCGAGTTCCCGGATCTCCGCAAGCAGCGGCTCGGGGTCCTCGTAGCGGGTCCACAGCCCTTCTAGGTCAAGCACCGCCAGGCCGCCCAGCTCGCCGATGGCTATCGCGGTCTTCGGTGAGACCACGCTGTCCATTGGGCTCACCATCAGCGGCGTGTCGAACCGGTAGGCGTCGATCTGCCACGAGAGGGAGACCTCTTCGGGGTCGCGGGTGCGCCGCGCGGGCACAATCCCGATCTCGTCGAGCTCGTACGCCCGCCGTCCGGCCTTGCCCAGCCCGATCTCAACCTGAGCCAACGCTGTGCTCTCCTCTGTAGTCTGTGAAGCCGTCTCGCTCGGCAGGGTCTTCGGTCAGGACCGCCGAGTGCCGACGGAATCGACCGGAGGTGACCACCGGCGCGAGTCTACCGCCGCGGTATGCGCCCGCCCGGGCGGCGCGGGGTGGAAGGCGGATCAGTTGCGCGCCTGGTAGTTGGGGGCCTCGACCACCATCTGGACGTCGTGCGGGTGGCTTTCTTTCAGCCCGGCAGAGGTGATCTGCATCAACTGGCCGCGCTCACGCAGTTCGTCCAGGGTGCGCACCCCCGCATACCACATGGACTGGCGCAGCCCGCCGATGAGCTGGTGCGCCACCGCGGACAGCGGGCCCCGGTAGGGGACGCGGCCCTCGATGCCTTCGGGGATGAGCTGGTCGTCCGTGACCACCCCGGCCTGGGAGTAGCGGTCCTTGGAGTAGGAGCGGCCCCGCATGGCGCCGAGCGAACCCATGCCGCGGTAGGACTTGTACTGCTTGCCGTTGATGAAGAGGAGCTCGCCAGGGCTCTCCTCCACCCCGGCCAGCAGGCTTCCGATCATCACCGTGCTGGCGCCGGCGGCCACGGCCTTGGCGATGTCCCCCGAGTACTGGAGTCCGCCGTCGGCGATCAGCGGCACGTCGGCGGGGCCGGCGGCTTTCGCGGCTTCCAGGATGGCGGTGATCTGGGGGGCGCCCACGCCCGCGATCACCCGGGTGGTGCAGATGGAGCCTGGGCCCACCCCCACCTTGACCGCGTCCGCGCCGGCGTCGATGAGCGCCTGGGCGGCCGCGCGGGTCGCGATGTTCCCGCCGACGACATCCACCCGGGTGTTGGCTTTGAGCTTGGCGACCATTTCCAGCACCCCGGCGGAGTGGCCGTGCGCGGTGTCCACGACGAGGAAGTCGACCCCGGCGTCCACGAGCGCTTTGGCGCGCTCCTCCGCCTCGGGTCCGACACCGACCGCGGCACCCACGACGAGTCGGCCCTCAGCGTCCTTGGTGGCGTTCGGGTACTGCTCGCTCTTCGTGAAGTCTTTGACGGTGATGAGGCCGCGCAGCCGACCCTCGTCGTCCACGAGCGGAAGCTTTTCGACCTTGTTGGCGCGCAGCAGTCTGAACGCTTCCTCGCGGGACACGCCGACCGGGGCGGTGACCAGCGGCATGGGGGTCATGACTTCGCGGACCGGACGGGAGCGGTCCTCTTCGAAACGCATGTCCCGGTTGGTGACGATCCCGACGAGGCGCCCGTCGTCGTCGACCACGGGGGCACCGGAGATCCGGTAGTGGGCGCTGAGCCGTTCCACGTCGGCGAGCGTGTCGTCGGGGTGGCAGGTCACCGGGTGGGTGATCATCCCCGCTTCGGAGCGTTTGACCAGGTCGACCTGGGCGGCCTGGTCCTCGATCGAGAGGTTGCGGTGCAGGACTCCGGCCCCGCCTTGCCGAGCGATCGCCACGGCCATCCGCGCCTCGGTCACGGTGTCCATTGCCGCGGAGACCAGCGGGATGCTCAGGGTGATATTGCGGGTGAGACGGGTGGTCGTGTTCGCCTCGCCAGGCTGGAGATCCGAGTACGCGGGTACCAGCAGGACATCGTCATAGGTGAGCCCGGGAGGGAGCACTTTCTGGAACTCCTCCTGGTCTCCTGTTGGTTTGAGCGACATGACACCTTCCAACCCAAGCGGCAGCTTCCCTTGCCTCATCCTAGGGCTCATGAACCACTCGCTGTGGCCGGTGGACGGCGTCAGGACTCTCACAAACCGCAGGGAGAAAACTCAGCGCAGTCGGTGCGCGGCACGGCGCAGCCGGGCCAGTGCGCGGTGCTGGGCGACCCGGACCGCGCCGGGAGACATGCCGAGGGCGTGCCCGGTCTCGTCCGCGGACAGGCCCGCGATCACGCGCAGGGACAGGAGGCGGCGCTGCTGTTCGGGGAGTGTGCTGAGGAGTTCTCGGGCCTGTTCTGCTTCGACGATGCGGACCGCGGACTCTTCCGGTCCGGGTGATTCGTCGGGGTGGTCGGGCACCGAGTCGGTGGGAACGTCGGCGCGGGTGCGGCCGCGCAGGGCATCAGCGACCTTGTGGGCGGCGATGCCGAAAACAAAAGAAGCGAAAGGGCGCCCCATGTCCCGGTAGCGCGGCAGCGCGGACAGCAGGGCGAGGCACACCTCTTGGGCCACGTCGTCGAAGTCGTGGGTGGAACCGGGGACGCGGGACAGCCGGGCACGGCAGTAGCGCACCACCATGGGATGGACTTCGCGGATCAGCGAGTCCACCGCGCCGTCGTCCCCTTGGGCCGCCAGCGAGGTGAGGTGGTTGAGCTCTGCGTCGTCTGCCCGCGGGCGGGTGGCCTGCCGGTGAGATGGTGGCGTGCCTTCCGCGACGCGTAGATCCCTCACATATCGAATGATGCCCACTGGCGGAGACTCACTCGCCACGATTCGAGACAACAGAATGGTTACATTTGGGACTATTCTCGCGGGACACCACGCGTGTCCCGGGGGTAGACCCGGGACACGCGTGGTAAAGGCCCGCTGCTTCCCGTGACGGGAGAGGCCTCGGATCAGTGGCTGTGGCCGTGGCCGCCCTCGGCGTTCTCTTCCTCCTCGGGCTTCTCCACGACCAGCGCCTCGGTGGTCAGCAGCATGCCGGCGATGGACGCGGCGTTCTGCACCGCAGACCGGGTGACCTTCACCGGGTCGATGATGCCCTGCGCCACCAGGTCGCCGTACTCCCCGGTCGCCGCGTTGTATCCGTGGCCGGGCTCCAGTTCCGCGATCCGGGAGACGACCACGTTGCCTTCGGCGCCCGCGTTGTTGGCGATCC
Source organism: Thermobifida sp. (assembly GCF_017577275.1). NCBI lineage: Bacteria > Bacillati > Actinomycetota > Actinomycetes > Streptosporangiales > Nocardiopsidaceae > Thermobifida > Thermobifida sp. Next base: position 22,000 of record NZ_PITY01000011.1, on the reverse strand, counting down.
AGCGGGCCGGCGCCACCAGCGCACGGCGCACGATCGCCACACCGGTGGCCTCGTCACCGGTCCGGCCCAGGTCGCCTTCCAGGGTCTTCGCGGCGTGCACCAGGGCGGAGCCGCCGCCGGCGATGATGCCTTCCTCCACGGCCGCGCGGGTCGCGGAGATGGCGTCCTCGAGACGGTGCTTGCGCTCCTTGAGCTCGACCTCGGTCGCGGCGCCCACCCGCAGCACGCAGACACCGCCCGCGAGCTTGGCCAGCCGCTCCTGGAGCTTCTCGCGGTCCCAGTCAGAGTCGGTGGCCTCGATCTCCTTGCGGATCTGGTTGATGCGGTCGTTGACCTCGGACTGGTCTCCGGCACCGTCCACGATGGTGGTGGTGTCCTTGGTGACGGTGATGCGGCGGGCCTTGCCGAGCACGTCGAGCTCAGCGTTCTCCAGGGTCAGGCCGACCTCTTCAGCGATGACCTGGCCGCCGGTGAGGATCGCGATGTCCTGGAGCATGGCCTTGCGGCGCTCACCGAAGCCGGGGGCCTTGACCGCGGCCACGGACAGCGTGCCGCGCATCTTGTTGAGCACGAGCGCGCCCAGCGCGTCGCCCTCCACGTCCTCGGCGATGATGAGCAGCGGCTTCTTGGTCTGGACGATCTTCTCCAGCAGCGGCAGCAGCTCGGCGAGGTTGCTGATCTTGCCCTGGTGGATCAGGATCAGCGCGTCCTCGAGCACCGCCTCCTGGCGGTCCGGGTCGGTGACGAAGTAGGGCGAAATGTAGCCCTTGTCGAACTGCAGACCCTCCGTGAACTCCAGGTCCATACCGAAGGTCTGCGACTCTTCGACGGTGATGACCCCGTCCTTGCCGACCTTGTCGAAGGCCTCGGCGATCAGCTCACCGATCTGCTTGTCCTGCGCGGAGTTGGTGGCCACGTAGGCGATGTCGCCGCGCTCGTCGATCTCGCGGGCCCGCGACAGCAGAGTCTCGGAGACCGCCTGGGCGGCGGCGTCGATGCCCCGCTTCAGCAGGATGGGCGAGGCACCCGCGGCAACACTGCGCAGCCCTTCGTTGACGAGCGCCTGGGCGAGCACCGTCGCGGTGGTCGTACCGTCACCGGCCGCGTCGTTGGTCTTGGTGGCGACTTCCTTGACGAGCTGGGCGCCCAGGTTCTCGTAGGGGTCCTCCAGCTCCACCTCGCGGGCGACGGTGACACCGTCGTTGGTGATGGTCGGGGCACCCCACTTCTTGTCGATGACGACGTTGCGGCCCTTCGGGCCGAGCGTCACCTTGACGGCGTCAGCGAGGCGGTTCACACCGCGTTCCAGAGCGCGCCGCGCAGACTCGTCGAACTCCAGGATTTTGGGCATTGGACTTCCTCGGATAGTGCTGAGATCGACTGCGGTGCACCGGCCGCGCCGGCTCAGGCACAGCGCGGCCACACGGAAAGCGCGCGGGCGGGTGGTCCCGCCCGCGCGCAGTCACACCTTGCTCGGAAGGATGTTCCGTGGCTTACTTCTCAACGACCGCGAGCAGGTCGCGAGCGGAGAGCACCAGGTACTCCTCACCGTCGTACTTGACCTCGGTGCCGCCGTACTTGCTGTAGAGGACGATGTCGCCCTCCTTGACATCCAGCGGGATGCGCTTGCTGCCCTCGTCGTCCCAACGGCCCGGGCCCACAGCGAGGACCTTGCCTTCCTGGGGCTTCTCCTTGGCGGTGTCCGGGATGACCAGGCCGGACGCGGTGGTCTGCTCGGCCTCCAGAGGCTGGACGACGACGCGGTCCTCGAGCGGCTTCAGCACAATCTTGGTGGCGGTCGACACGGTGTGACCTCCCCCTTCAGAATTTCTGAACGATGAATGGCATGCAGACAAAAGGGACGACCACGGCGGCCTGCCGTCGCGGGTGCCAGACCAACCTCGTCGCGATTAGCACTCTACCCTTGAGAGTGCCAATACGAAACAGTAGTGGCGCCCATCGGGGTCGTCAAACAACAGGTCACAGGGGAACACGAACGTGACAAACAGGGAGCTGGCAGGCTTTCTCGCTTTACGCAGTCCGGTGGGGGAACGCCTGCTTGGTGAAGTGGCCCCGGGCGAGTCGGCAGCCGACCCGCTGCGGGCAGTGGACCGGCTGCGCCGCCACCCAGCCCTCGCCGAGCTCCCTGAGGAAGAGGCCGCGGCACTCGTCCACGCGCTCCTCACCCAAGTCCGGTTGCGCAGTCGCGCCAAAGCGAAGTTCGGCCCGCTCGCCGACCAGATGTTCTTCACCCCTGCAGGCCTGGAACAGGCCACCCGGGCCCCGGTGGCGGCCTACCGGGCCCGCCGCATCGCCGACCGCGTCGCCAGCGCCACCGCCCCCGTCGCGGACCTGTGCTGCGGCATCGGCGCAGACCTGCTCGCGCTAGCCCGGGCCGGACTGTCCGTGGAAGGCGTCGACCAGGACCCGCTCACGGTCGCCGTCGCCGAAGCGAACATCGCGGCCGCGGGCCTGGCCGGGCGCGCCCAGGTGCGGCTCGGCGACGCCACCCAGGTCCGCTCTGCGGAGTACGCGGCTGTGTTCTGTGACCCCGCGCGGCGCAGCCACCGCGGCCGGGTCTTCGACCCGCGCGCCTACTCCCCCGCCTGGGACACGGTCGTGGCCCTGGCCCAGGCCGCCCCAGCCGGATGTGTCAAAGCCGCGCCGGGACTGCCGCACGAGTCGATCCCCGACGGCACCGCCGCCGAGTGGATCTCCGTGGACCGGGAGGTCAAAGAGACCACGCTGTGGTTCGGGGCACTCGCCGAGGGGGCCCCTTCCCGGCAGGCCACCCTGGTGCGTACCAAGCCCGGCTCCGGCGAAGTGGAGATCATCACGGTGGTCGACCACCGCCTGGGCACGCCTCCCCTCTCCCGGCCGCTGCGCTACCTGTACGAGCCGGACAACGCGGTGGTCCGGTCCCACCTGGTGGCCGAGGCCGCGGCAGCGGTCAACGGGTCGCTGCTCGACCCCGCGATCGCCTACCTCACCTCCGACTCCCTGGTCCGCACCCCGTTATGCCAGGTCTACGAGGTGCGCGAGGTGATGCCCTTCTCCTTGAAGCGGCTGCGGGCCGCGCTGCGAGAGCGGAACGTGGGCACGGTGACCATCAAGAAGCGCGGCTCCGCAGTCGACGTGGAACGGCTGCGCCGCGACTTGAAGCTGCGCGGGTCGGAGACGGCCGTGGTGGTGCTGACCCGGTTCGGCTCCCGGCCGTACTGCCTGTTGTGCGCCGAGGTTGCCGCAGGTGAGGACGGTGGGTCACCGTGAGCGCTCTTCTGCCGCGGTATCGCTGTACATAACGGTATGTATAGTTCTTTCGCCGTCTCATGAGACAACGGCTGGTCTGTCGTTAGACTGGCCGCGCTGAATGTTTCTCCCCTCAACTCGCGATTAGTCCGGCGGCTACTTTTACCCCCTTTTGGTGGGTTTCTTCTAGCAACCCATCACGACTCTGAGTAGGGACAAGACTCTGATCTGTCACGACGTGGATGTCCACGGCACCGTCGGACCTCGCGAGGACTCCCCGCCCTGAGCCACTGACGGGCGGGGAAGTGCCACATCTAAAGGAGCACCTCGGTGGAACAGACCAACCACAACTTCCTCAGCGGGGGAGGTCAGACCGGGATCTCTGATCGCATGCGGGAGCTGCTCTCCCGGGCCGCCCAAGAGCATCTCTCGGAGCAGAAAACACAGGATGCGATCACCGAGGAGATGCGCCAACGGCTGGAGGGCATGGAGTGGCTGCTGCGTGAGGTCCGGGAACGCGAGCTGGCCACTCTGACCGACGGCGTCACCACGGTCCAGGCCGGGGTCGAGTCGCTGTCCACCCGTCCTCCGGAGTGGGCGGAGACGCTCGCGGAACACATCGAGCAGGTGGGTGCCCGGGTTGAGCCGCTCGCGGAGATGGCCCCGCTGCGCTCGGACGTCACCGGGCTCGTCAGTGGCCTGGAGAGTGTGCTGGGCCGCCTGGCGGAACTCGCCGAGACCGCGTCCCGCACCGCAGAGCAGACAGCCGCGCTCACCGAGCGGTTGGACGGGCTGGCCAGCGCGATCGACCTGCGCCTGTCGCGGATCGACGAGGCCATCGAATCGCTGAGCACGCGTGCCGCGACCTTGGAGAACGCGGTGGAGACGGTCGGGGAGCGCGTGGAGCAGCGTCTCCTCGCCGCACTGGCCGAGCAGCGCGACGCGCTGCAGGAGGCCCGCACCGAACTCGGCCAGCGCATCACCGAAACCGCCGACGCCCTGCGCCAGGAGACGGCGGAGCAGACAGCCGCGCTCACCACCGCCCTGACCGAGCAGCGCGACGCGCTCACCACACGGCTCGACGAGCACCGCGACGCGCTCAGCGGCACCTTCTCGCAGAGCATGGAGTTCCTGACCACGCAGGCGGACGAGAACCACGCCGAGGCCACTGCTGCGATCGCCGACGTCAACAGCGCGGTGGCGGCGCTGAGCAGCACCACCGAAGAGCGGCTCGGCGAAATGCGGGAGCAGTTGCGCCGCAACCGGGTGGAACTGTCCGAACAGTCCGCGTCCCAGCACGCGGAACTGCGGGAACGCGACGAAGAGCTCCGCGAAGCGCTGCTGGCCCGGCTCGCGGAAACCGCGGACAGTCTGCGCGCCGCCTTCGACGAAGGGCGCTCCGCTGCGGCGACCGCGGCCGCTGAACTGGCGTCGGCGCTCGCCGAGGCCCGTTCCGACGCCAAGTCGGACTCTGCCGAACTCCTCGAGCAGCTCACTGCCCGGGTCGAGGAGCTGCGTGCCGCGGTGGCTGAAGAGCTCCGCACGCTCGACGCCGCGGCCCAGGAGCGGGGCGCCGCGCTCAGCGAACGGTTCGCGGAACACCACAACGCTGTCACGGAACGGCTCGACCAGCACGAGCGGGAGCTGGCGGAGCGGGTCGACACGCACCTGTCCACGATCACGACCCGGTTGGACAGCCAGCACGAGTCGCTGGCCGGCAAGTTCGAGAACAGCCTGGAGAACCTAGGCAGCCGCTTCGACACGTTCGAAGGCCGCTTCGACGGCAGTTTCGAAGGCATCGACGGCAAGATCGACGGGATCAACGGGCGGCTGGACGGCCTCGACGGCCGGGTCACCGGTGTGGAAGGCAAGTTCGAAGGGGTCCACGGCCACTTCGAAGGGGTTGACGGGCGGCTGGAGGCGATCGACGACCGGCTGGAGGCCGTCAACCAGCGTCTCGCTCAGCTTCCGGCTTCGCTCGAAGTCAGCGAGGTGCACCGTCGCCTGTCCGAGCTGGTGGAACGCCCGGTCATCGACCACAGCGACCGGCTCGACTCGCTGGACCGCAAGCTCGACGAGAACCTCAACCCGCTGCTGAACGAGCTGCGGGCCCGGCCGGACCGGCACGAGTTCGAAGAGACCCTCAGCGAGGTGGTGGAGACGTCGCACGACGACGTCACCAAGCGCCTGGCGGCTCTCGAAGAGACGATGCTCGCGCTCGCCGAAGCCCTGCTCCGCCCCGGCCGCGACGGCGGCAAGAAGCGGCGCAACAGCAGCGACTTCGACGACCTGGACGACGAGTAAGTCTCGTCCTCTCCCGGGGCCGGTCCGCGTGCGGGCCGGCCCCTGCCGCTGTCTGGGGGCCGCTGGGGCAGTAGAGCCCCCAGCGGCGGATCGGGATGCTCGCGGCCCGGTCAGTTCACGAGCACGCTGCTCACCGGCAGCGAAGTGTCCACGGCCATGTCCAGCGGGGACGGCGGTAGCCCCGCGGCCACCACTTCCGCGCCCAGTGCCGCGATCATCGCCCCGTTGTCGGTGCACAGCCGAGGCCGGGGCACACGCACTTCGATCCCTGCCGCGGCGCACCGCTCTTCCGCGAGCGCCCTCAGCCGCGAATTAGCGGCCACCCCGCCGCTGATCACCAGGTGGCGCACCCCGTGCTCCCGGCACGCGTCCACTGCCTTGCGGGTCAGGACGTCCGCGACCGCCTCCTGGAACGCTGCGGCCACGTCGGGCACGCTCACGGGCCTCCCCTGCCGTTCCGCGTCCTCTACCCAGCGGGCCACGGCGGTCTTCAACCCGGAGAACGAGAAGTCGTAGGTTCCGTCCCCCCATTTGCCGCGCGGGAAGTGGATGGCGGTGCCGTCCCCGTCGCGGGCGGCGCGGTCGATCGGCGGTCCCCCTGGATACGGCAGGTTGAGCAGGCGCGCCACTTTGTCGTAGGCCTCGCCCGCGGCGTCGTCCACGGTCTCGCCGAGCAGTTGCACGTCGGTCGCCAAGTCCCGGACGAGGAGGAGGGACGTGTGCCCGCCGGACACGAGGAGCGCCACCACCGGTTTGGGGAGCGGCCCGTGCTCCAACTGGTCAACGGCGACGTGGCCGACCAGGTGGTTCACCCCGTACAGCGGTTTGTCCAGGGCGAGCGCGTAGGCTTTGGCCGCGGACAGGCCGACCAGGAGCGCCCCCGCCAGGCCAGGCCCCACGGTGACCGCGATCGCGTCGACATCGGACAGCCGCACCCCGGCGCGTTCCGCGGCCCGGCGCACGGTGGGGGTCATCGCCTCCAAGTGGGCGCGGCTGGCGACCTCGGGCACCACGCCGCCGAACCGGGCGTGCTCATCGACGCTGGACGCAACCTCGTCGGCGAGCAGTTCACAGCCGCGCACGAAAGCGACCCCGGTCTCATCGCAGGAACTCTCGATCCCCATGATCAGGGGCGGCTGGCTGGCAGTGGTCATCGCTCTTCCTCAATGGGCTCCAGGCGGCGCATGATGATGGCGTCCGCGCCGACGTAGTAGCCGGAGCGGACTCCGACCTCCACAAAGCCGAACTTCTGGTACAGGTCCCGGGCACGCGGGTTGTCCGACCGGACTTCCAGGAACATGGCGGTGATGCCGCGGCGGCGCGCCTCGTCCAGCAGCGCGGTCAGCAGGGCGCGGCCGATCCCCTTCCCCCACCGTTCGGGGGCCACGGCAATGGTCTGCACGTCGCCTTCGGGAGGTACCGCGCGCAGTCCCGCATAGCCGACGAGTGTCCCGTCGGCCTCCTCAGCGACCAGGTAGTAGCGGTCGGGTTGGGCGAGTTCGTCGCGGAAGATCCCCTCGCTCCACGCGTCGGCGGGAAACAGGGTCCGCTCCAATGCGAGGACTTCTGCGACGTCGTCGAGGGTCATCGAACGCAGCAGCGGAGTCATCGGGACCGTCCCAGTTCGGCCGCCGTGGGCTGGCGTACTTTCTTCGGCGCCCCGGGGATCTGGGCGTCGGGTCGGCGCAGGTACAGGGGACGCGGCTCCGGCAGGGGGGTGCCGTCGCGCAAGGCCCGCACCGCGAATTCACCGAGCGCGGCCGCTGTCGGGTACAGCGGTTCGGCTGCCTCAGGGTCCTGTCCGAAGACGTCGGCATACAGGTGGGCGCCGTGCCCGATCACCGGCAGGCCCGCGGTGTCGACGTCGGCGGGCCGGTTCACGGCGATGTCCCCGACCCGGGTCGCAGCATCGGTGTAGCGGGCCCAGAACACTTCTTTGCGGCGGGCGTCGGTGGCGGCGATGAACGGGGTGGTCCGTCCCGACGCCCACGCGAGAGCGTCCAGGGTGGCCACGCCTACGCAGGGCACGCCCAAGGCTTCGGCGAGGGCGTGCGCGGTCGCCAAGCCGACCCGCAGCCCGGTGTACGGGCCGGGACCGATACCCACCGCGATGTGGGTGACGTCCTCCAGGTCTACCCCGGCGTCCGCGACGACCGTGCGGATCTGGGGGGTGAGGAGCTCCCCGTGGCGGCGCGCGTCCACGGTGGTGCGGGCGGCCCGCACCCGTACCCCGTCCGGGCCGGACTCGCACAGCGCCGTCGTCACAGCGGGAGTGGCAGTGTCGAAAGCCAGTAGCAGCACGGTGGACCAGCCTATTCGAGTTTGTCCCCGGCGAGTGCGGTCAGTGTGCCGCGCCAGCGGTCGCCGATGCGGCGGATCTGCACGGTCCGCGTGTCGTCGGCGTGCCGGTCGATGCTGATCTCCAGGCGGTCGTCGCTGAGCCACTCCGCGATTCCCGTCCCCCATTCGACGACGGTGACCGACTCCGCCATTCCCGCTTCCAGGTCGAGGTCGTCGAGTTCTTCGGGGCCGCTGAGCCGGTAGGCGTCCACGTGGACCAGGTCGGGGCCGCCGACGAGGCTGGGATGGGTGCGGGCAATAGCGAAGGTCGGCGACGTCACGGGGCCGCGCACCTGCAGTCCTTGGGCGAGCCCTTGGGTGAAGGTGGTCTTGCCTGCGCCCAGCGGCCCGGAGAGCAGCAGGAGGTCTCCGGCGCGGGTTTCGGCCGCAATAGCGCGGCCGAGGGCCCGCATCGCCGTGTCGGTGGCGACGGTGACAGTGGTCGTGTCAGGTGAGGAGGTGTCGGTCATATCCGTTCGGCTCGCGGCGTTGTGAGGGAAGCGGTGGGTACCGCGCCGTACAGCACCAGGGTAGGCACTCGGGGGGAGCGGTCCGGACAGTGTGCGGTGCGGGATCAGCGCACAGCGCCGGTGTAGACGCGCGGCACCCGCCGGCCGATGCGGGTGACGATCTCGTAGGAGATCGTGTCCAAGGCGTCCGCCCAGTCTTGGGCGGTGGGTTCGCCGTGGTCGCCGGGGCCGAACAGGATTGCACGGTCGCCGGGGGTGACCGTGTCGTCGCCGATGTCCACCACGAACTGGTCCATGCACACGGTTCCGGCGATGGTGCGGCGGCGGCCTGCCACGAACACGGGGGCGCGGTTGGTTGCGGCGCGCGGCACCCCGTCGCCGTAGCCGAGGGGTACCAGGGCGAGGTTGGTTTCCCGGTCGGTCACGTAGCGGTACCCGTAGGAGACGCCGCTGCCGGGGCGGACTCGTTTGCAGCCCACCAGGGTGGCGCTGAGTGTCATGGCGGGCCGCAGGCCCGGCACGTCCAGGCCGGGGATGGGGGACAGCCCGTAGGTGGCGATCCCGGGCCGCACCAGGTCGAATCGGGCATCGGGTCGGGTGAGGAGCGCCGCAGAGTTGGCGATGTGCCGGACCTGGGGGTGCAGCCCGGCCTTGTCGGCGACGGACAGCGCCTGGTGGAAGGCTTCAAGCTGGGCGGTGGTGGCGGGGTTGTCGGGCTCGTCGGCACAGGCGAGGTGAGAGAACACTCCGGTGACGGTGAGCAGCCCTGCGGCTTCGGCGCGCGCCAGGGCCGTAGCTGCGGCAGACCAGTCGGCGGGGCCGATACCGCCGCGGTTCAGCCCGGTGTCGACTTTGAGGTGGATGCGGGCCTGGCGGCGCGCCTGCCGGGCCGCGTCAATGACCTCGTTGATCACCCACATCGATCCGATACCGAGGTCGATGCCGGCGTCGATCGCCTCGGTGAGGGGTTCTCCGGGGGGCACCAGCCAGGCGAGGATCGGCGCGTCGATGCCGGCAGCACGCAACTGCAGCGCCTCGGCAATGAATGCGGTGCCCAGCCAGGTTGCCCCTCCGGCGAGCGCTGCCCGCGCGGCAGGGACCATGCCGTGCCCGTACCCGTCTGCTTTGACCACGCCCATCACCTGGGCGCCCGCTGCTCGTTCAGCGAGGAGCGCAATGTTGCCGCTGATGGCGTCCAGGTCGATCCTGGCTTCGGCAAAAGACGACATGTGTGCAAGTCTGACACGAAATCGGACGTCCGACCCGGGACTGCGGTCCCTGATTTGTGCGGGTTTACCAGCAGAAATCGGCTCCTTACCGAGAGCGCACCAGCAGGCGTGCGGTGCTCTTCGGCAGCAGCAGTCCCAGCATGCCCACGGCCGCATAGGGCAGCTGCCCCGGGGCGGCTGCGCCCAGGACCGCGCCGATCGTGGCACGGGGAGTGCGCAGGAAGCGGCGTGGATTCGGCTGGTCGCGCGGCACCGACCAGCCGCTGGCCAGCAGCGAGACCAGGGCTCCTGCCCCGACCAGCACCCAGACGGCGTCAGCAGTGGGCAGCGCGGTGAACCATGCGGTCACGGCGAGGAGTGTGGGGAGCGCGTAGGCGCCGCCTAGTACTCCAGGGTCGAGGCTGTCCACGACCGCGGCTGCCGCGGCACAGACAGCCAGTGCTGCCGGGGTGGCCAGCCCGAGCCGTACCAGCAGTCCGTCTGCTTCCGCGGCGAGCTTGTCCCGGTCGGGGACCCGGGTCGGCTGTCCCGCGGCTCGGGCCACGCCCATGGCGTGTTCGCGGCGGCGGCGCAGGACACGCCAGGCCGTGCAGAGCGCTGTCGGGCCCCGGCTGGCGGCCGCGAGCTGGACCGTGTATTCGTGCAGGATCGCGGCTGCCGCTTCGACGAGGGTGACAGGGAGCCGCGCCCAGGCCAAGGCGATGCGGCGGAACAGCGGGGCGATGTCCCCGGGCAGGTGGGAGCGGTACCACACTGCACGGCCGTAGGCTTGAGCGGCCAGACGGCGCAGCGGGGCTTTCCCCGGGAGAGGCGGCGTGGTGTGGGCGGCGAGCCGCTGCATCCGGTAGTCCAGCAGGACCCCGCAGACCAGGAAGAGGAGCAGCAGCCAGCGGGTTGCCGCGCCGTTGCCGTAGAGCGCGAACACGGTCGCGGTGAGGGCGGTGGGCTCCAAACCGGCGAGCAGAGCGTTGAAGGTGAGGTGTTCGAGGGCGGCCGCGCCCAGCGCGAGAGGCGGCAGCAGCCACAGCTTGGCCCCGTACAGGCGCCGTCCCACGACGGCGATCCCGAGTGTGGCGCCCACGAGTCCGGTGGTGACCGCATGCCCGGAGAAGCGGATGTCTGCCCACGGGATCTCCAGCCATCCGGGGAAGAGGGTGAACGCTCCTCCTTGCGGCAGGGGGTGGAAGGCGGTCTCGTCCGCGCTCAGGACGGTGGCGACGGTCTCCGCGAGCTGGAAACCTGCCCCGCAGGCTGCCGCGGCCAGCAGATAGTCCACGGCGGCGAAGCGCCGCATCCGACGGCGGGCCACCAGCCAGAACACGAGGAACGGCAGGAATTTCGCGACCTCTTCGACGGGTACCGCGACGGCGACGGAGGCGAGCGGGTCGAAGGGGTCGAGGCGCAGCAGCGCGGCCACAGCCAGTTCCAGGAAAGCGATGGGGCCGAGGGCGAGGGCACCGAGGACGGTCAGGCGCAGCAGCGCGGCGAAGCTGAGAGTGCGGGACCGGGCCAGCCAGGCGAGTTGCGCGAGCAGCCACACGGTCAACGCGACAGCGGTGAGCGCGGTGGGGATCGCAGGGACGACCAGGGCGGCGAGGGCGAGCAGGAGCAGGGCGATCCACCCCCACGCGCCCCGCACCGCACGTGCCCGGGCAACGGAGCGCGGTGACCGGTCGCGGAGCGCTTCCCCCCATGCGCTGACGCGTTCCCCCACGTCGCCCCGGGGTTTGCGTTTGTCACGGCCGGCGGGGTCGAGGCAGCCGTAGCGGACAGCGGCCTGGAGGAGTTCCGGATCGTTCCTGGTGTGCGCGGTCTCCGCGAATTCGGCGCGGGCGCGGCCGATGTCGTCGCCGACAAAGGCGGCCACATAGTCCGCGGGTCCGGCGGCCACGGTGAGCTCGTCTGCGGTGACGAGGACCGCTGCGGAGAGGTCTTCGAGGCAGACGAGGAAGTCGGTGGGGGTGTCGCCCCAACTGCGGATGACCCCGATCAGCGAGGAGGTGGCCGCGCGCACTTGAATGACCGGTTCGTAGGCGTATTCGGAGCGGGTGCGGCAGATCAGCACGTGGTCGACGCCTACCGCTGCGGCGGCTGCGGTGATCCGCTCAATAAGGGAAGTGTCGCGCGCTGCGGTGAACGGCGCCACGATTTTACGGTCGAATTCGATCCAGTCCAGGTCGAATTCGGTGGCGGTGGCGCAGATCCGCAGTACCAGATCGCGCGTGAGCATGGCCTGCTGGTCCATGGCCTCGTTTTCCTGTATCCGGGGTGCTGGCGCAACACGTCACACCGGAGCGCTCCGGCGAAGTGTTTACGTTATCGCGGCGAAACGACTCTTTTTCAAGAGGTCTGGGAACACGGTCCCACTCGGGGGCGAACCCGGCATGTTCACGGTGTGGTATTGCGTGCCAGAGGGATAAGGGGAACTCCTGCCGTGTGATCGGATCAGTTCCGTTTTTGGTGCGGGAGAAAATACCCGCGGTTTTTCGACGACGCTCGCCTTCGTCCGGGCATGGAAACACCCCGGCACCAACCGTGTTGAATCAACCGGTCCCGTTTTCGGACCGCGCCGTGCTGACGAGTCGCAATTCCCCGCTAGGAGCCTCCACGCGGCTTTCGGGCCGAGGGCAGAGCGGCAGCCCGACGCATCAGCGGCCCCAGCACCAGGGCTGGACGTGCAGGAATTCCGCCTGGCTGGGTGCGCTGTCCTCTTTTCTCAAGCTGCGCGACGGGTGCTTTCCTCCGCTGGAGGACGTCCTGCAAGGAGAATGCGTGCGCCTGGACGGTCGGCGAACGCCCTGCGGTAGCGCGGCAGGCCTTATTCGCGGTACACGACCGCGGAGATCGCCCGCGGAATGGCGTCGAACAAGTCGGATGCACTGATCGGAGCGCCGCCGTGCGCCAACCGGGCCGCCATACCGTGCAGGTAGGCGCCGCACGCCGCTGCCTCCCACGGAGGCAGGCCGGTAGCCAGCAGTGCGCCGATCATGCCTGCCAGCACATCCCCGCTCCCCGCCGTGGCGAGCAGGGGCGTGCCCGTCGGGTTGGCCGCCACCGCCCGGTTCGGTTCCGCAACCAGTGTCGTCGACCCCTTCACCAGCACGGTGCAGCCGTATTCGGCGGCAGCGCGCCGCGCATAGTCCAACCGGTGCGCTTCGACGTCGGCGCGCTCCACGCCGGGCAGGAGCCGCGTCAACTCTCCGGCGTGCGGGGTGAGCAGGGTGGGGGCTGTGCGCTCCCGCACCAGGGCCGGGTTGCGGGCGAGCAGAGTGAGAGCGTCGGCATCCACCAGCACCGGAACGTCACTGGCGAGCACCGCTTCCAGCTCGGCGAGCGCTGCGGGGTGCAGTCCGCGCCCCGGGCCGATCACCCAGGCCGCGACCCGCTGCGGCAGGCTCGCCACCGGGTCTACCGGGTCCAGCGCCGAGGCGACCGTCTCCGGCCACCGGGCCACTACCTCGCGCGCCACCTCCGGTTCGCCCACATACCGCAGCAAGCCCACCCCGGTGCGCAGTGCGCCCCCTGCGGCGAGCACCGCGGCCCCCCGGTAGCGGTTGCTGCCCGCGGCCAGCGCCAGCACTCCCCGACGGTATTTGTCGCTCTCCGCGGTGGGCCGGGGCAGCAGCGCGGCAACATCCTCAGCTTGGAAAGACACCAGGTCCGGGTCGGGTAGTTGCGGGGCCAGCCCGATATCGACGAACTCGACCACGCCTGCGCGCCCCGCGCCCGGGTCGACCAACAGTCCCGGCTTGTACGTGCCAAACGTGACCGTCACGTCGGCCCGCACGCTAGCCCCCGGCACCGCTCCCGTGTCCGCGTCCACCCCGCTGGGCAGGTCCACGGCAACCACCGCGGCATCGGTGGACTCGGTCAACGCGGCCAGTGAAGCGTGCGGTTCCCGCAACGCCCCGCGCACCCCGATCCCCACCAGGCCGTCCACGACGAGATCCGCTCCGGCGACAAGGGCCGCTGCCTGCTCCACCGAGGCCGTGCGGCCGCCGGCGGCCCGCAGTGCGGCCAGGCCGCGCTCATGCAGGGTGCGTCCCGCGCCGACCGCGGTGACCGCGGCGCCGCGACGTGCCAGCTCAGCCCCGGCGAAAAGCGCGTCACCGCCGTTGTCCCCGCTGCCGACCAGCAGCACTACGCGCGCCCCGGACACGCGGGGCAGGATCCGCACGCACACTGACGCCAGGCCGAAGGCGGCTCTCCGCATCAGCGTGCCTTCCGGCAGTTGCGCTAGGAGCGCGCCTTCCGCGGCGCGGACGGTTTCCACGATGTGTGCGGTGCGCATACCTCTCCCCGTGGTCGCTGCCGGGTGCGGGCACACCCGTCCTCCGGTGCAATCATGGTTGCGGACGGCATCGGATCGTGTGGTGCGGTGGTCCTTATCCAGCTACCCATCCGTCACCGATGCTGCCCGCCCGTCCTGGTTTACTTCTTCCAACGCGAAAGAGAAAGATCAGTCGTCATCCATCGACAAGCAGCACGGGACGCTCCCATGACCTACACCGACGACCGTGTCGATTCCGGTTTGACCGACCGCGTCTCCCTCCTGCAGAACGCCATGCACAAGCTCGGCGCGGACGTCATCCGGCTGCAGACCCAGCTCAGTGAGATCGCGACCGCGGCACCGCCGCGTTCGCAGGAACGGGCCCCCGCCTCGCAGTTCATCTTCAACCTGTCCCGGGATGAGTACCGGGGAGAACTCGCCGCTCTCGTCTCGTGGGTGAACGACTTCTTGATCCCCGTGTATGCGGGCCCAGTGACCCGCTGGTGCCCTGCCTGGTGGGAGCATCACGAGGCGGTAGGCAGGCTCCACGCGCTGCGTCTGTCCTACCTGGAGCTCACCGACACCACGATCTCCGGGGCATCGGGGCCGGGAATCTGGCACCGCGATCACCTGGACCCTGTCCTGGACCGGCTCTTCGCCCCTGACGGCCCGTTCGTGAACTGCCTGGGCCCCGCCGGGCACCGTCCGAAAGACTCCTGACTTCAGGTCTTCCGCAAACGGACCCGGCGGACCCGGTGGTCTTCTCCTTTGAAGAGGACCAGGGTCGCGCGCGGCCGGGTGGGGATGATGTTCTCCACCAGGTTGACCTCGTTGATGGTGTGCCAGGTGTGCATCGCGAATTCTTTGGCTTCTTCCTCAGAAGCGGACGTCGCCATCGCGTGGAAGTAGGAGCGCGGGTCCTCGAACGCGGTGCGGCGCAGTTCCAGGAACCGGTTCAGATACCACGACCGGATGTGCTCCACGCGGGCGTCCACGTAGAGGGAGAAGTCGAAGAAGTCGGCCAGCGCCAGCCGCCCGGGCGGAGGCGGCTGAAGCACGTTGATGCCCTCCACGATGAGGATGTCGGGCCGGTGCACGATCTGCGTCTCGCCAGGCAGGATGTCGTAGGCCAGGTGCGAGTAGACGGGGATCTCCATCTTGTCCGCTCCGGCCTTCATCTCTGAGACGAACCGGAGGAGAGCGCGCCGGTCGTAGCTTTCCGGGAAGCCCTTCCGGTTCATGATCCCGCGCTCCTCCAGCACCGCGTTGGGGTAGAGGAAGTTGTCGGTGCTGACCAGTTCGACGTGGGGATGGTCCGGCCACTGCGACAAGAGTGTCCGCAGCAGCCTGGCTGTCGTGGACTTGCCGACGGCTACGCTCCCCGCTACTCCGATGACGAACGGGGTGGGACGGTCGCTTTCCCCGAGGAAGTCCCGCACCGCCGCGTGCCGCTGCCGGGTCGCTTTGACATACAAGTTGAGCAGTCGGGAGAGCGGCAGGTAGATGTCCCGGACTTCGTCCAGCGACGTGGGGTCCGCGGTACCGCGGAGCTTCTCCAGTTCCGCTTCCGTCAGCGACAGCGGAGTCGCCGCCCGCAACTCGGCCCATGCTTGGCGGTCGAGTTCCACGTACGGCGTCAAAAAGCCGTTTTTCGTCGCGTGAGACACGTCTGCTCACCCTAGACGAACGGGATTCGGTACCTGTGGGGCACCCCGCCTCTTCACGCGTTCAGACCCCTGACCATGGGTGGCACGGTGCGCCGGTGGAGCTTCCCCGGCCCCCTGCACCGCTGCGCAGTCCTGGCATAGGACTCTTCCGACAGTATGGGGCGGTGCTGTTCCCGTCCCGGCAGGGGGAAGGCTGCCCCTGCCCTGCAGACGCCGCGACACGCATTCCTCGCCTCTTTCGCTGTGTGGCCTGGCCGAGGATTCCGGGCGCCTCCCCGCAGCGTCCCCTCCCGATGTCCGCGGTGTTTTCCAGGGAGGTGCGGGACCCCCGGCTGAAAACCCGGTGTGAGAAGTCAGACGCTTTCCTGAGGCAACCACGGCAAACCCGCGGGGCCCGACCTGCGCCAAACCGGCGGGCTGGAGCACTGGTCTATACCGCTACCTGCGAAAATCATGCAAAGACAGGACCGCTGCTCCTCTCTTTCTCCCCCTTTTTTGGTTACTCTGACGCTCATGTGTGGAATCGTTGGCTACGTCGGGCCGAAACCGGCGCTGGAAGTCGTCGTCGAAGGTCTGGCCAGGCTTGAGTACCGGGGATACGACTCCGCGGGAGTTGCAGTGCTCAGTGACGGCAAACTCCAGACGGAGAAACGGGCCGGCAAGCTGGCGAACCTGCGGGCCGCGCTGCAAGCCAATCCGCGTTCCGCCGACGGCATCGGCATCGGCCACACCCGCTGGGCCACCCACGGTGCGCCCACCGACGGCAACGCCCACCCCCACGTAGACGAGATGAACCGTGTGGCGGTGGTCCACAACGGCATCATCGAGAACTTCGCGCAACTGCGGATGGAGTTGGAGGAGCGTGGCTGCAAGTTCCGCTCCGAAACCGACACCGAAGTCGTCGCCCACATGCTCAGCGAGCAGCTCACTGAGCACAACGGCGACCTTGGTGCGGCTATGCGCTCGGTGTGCCGCCGTCTTGAGGGCGCCTTCACCCTGGTCGCGATCTCCGAAGACGACCCGGGACTGGTGGTAGCCGCGCGCCGCAACTCCCCGCTGGTCGTCGGCCGTGGCAACGGAGAGAACTTCCTTGCCAGCGACGTGGCCGCGTTCATCGCGCACACCCGCGACGCCATCGAACTGGGCCAGGACCAGGTGGTCGAGCTGCGGGCCGACTCGATCACTATCACCGACTACGACGGTGCCCCTGCCCAGGTGCGCGAATACCACGTGGACTGGGACGCTTCCGCCGCGGAGAAGGGCGGCTATGACTACTTCATGCTCAAGGAGATCGCCGAACAGCCGCGTGCGATCGCGGACACGCTGCTCGGCCGGGTCGCCGTGGACGGCACGCTGACCCTGGACGAGATGCGGCTGGCTCCCGAGGAGCTGCGGCAGATCTCCAAGATCGTCATCGTCGCCTGCGGCAGCTCGTACCATGCGGGCCTGATCGCCAAGTACGCCATCGAGCACTGGTGCCGTATCCCGTGCGAGGTCGAGGTCGCCAGCGAGTTCCGCTACCGCGACCCGATCCTGGATCCCCAGACGCTGGTCATCGCCATCTCCCAGTCGGGGGAGAGCATGGACACCCTGATGGCGGTGCGCTACGCCCGGGAGCAGCAGTCCCGGGTGCTGGCGATCTGCAACGTCAACGGCTCCACGATTCCCCGGGAGTCCGACGGGGTGCTGTACACGCACGCCGGCCCCGAGGTGGGTGTGGCCGCGACCAAGACCTTCCTCACCCAGCTCGTCGCCTGCTACCTGGTCGGCCTCTACCTGGCTCAGGTGCGCGGCCTGAAGTTCGGCGACGAGATCAACGCGATCATCGGGCAGCTCGCCCGCATGCCGGAGCAGGTGGAGAAGGTACTCAACACCGTGCAGCCGGTCCGCGACCTGGCCCGCTCGCTCGCCGAAGCGAAGACGGTGCTCTTCCTAGGCCGGCACGTGGGCTACCCGGTGGCTATGGAAGGCGCCCTCAAGCTCAAGGAACTGGCCTACATGCACGCGGAAGCGTTCGCGGCCGGGGAACTCAAGCACGGACCGATCGCGCTCATCGAGGACGGTCTGCCGGTCGTTGTCGTGGTGCCGTCCCGCGAGGGCCGCAGCGTGCTGCACGACAAGATCGTCTCCAACATCCAAGAGATCCGGGCACGGGGTGCGCGGACCATCGTGATCGCGGAGGAGGGAGACGAGAGTGTCCGCCCCTACTCTGACACTCTGATCGAAATCCCCGCCGTGCCCACCCTGCTGCAACCGCTCGTGGCAACCGTGCCCCTGCAGGTGTTCGCCTGCGAGCTGGCACTGGCCAAGGGCAACGACGTGGACCAGCCACGCAACCTGGCCAAGAGCGTGACCGTGGAGTAAGTCTCGCATCTCGTGCGGAAGGGGCCGGCACGCCGAGTGCTGGCCCCTCGCTGTGTCCGCGGTCCTCGAGCAGGGCCGGGCAGCAGAGCCTTGGCGCACACACTGCTGCCCTGTTTCCCGCCGGGAGGGAAACAGGGCAGCAGCGCTTCCCAGCAGGCTTTTTACGCGTTGATGGACAGTTCGTCTCGGACTACGTCGGCCAGCCGGTCAGCGATGGCCTGAGCACGGTCCTGCGACGTTGCCTCCACCATCACCCGGACGATCGGCTCGGTGCCGCTCGGCCGCAGCAGGACGCGGCCGCTGTCCCCGAGCTCCGCCTCGGCCGCAGCCACTTCCGCAGCGATCCGCTCCGATGTGGCAACCCGGGTCTTGTCCACCCCGGACACGTTCACCAGCACCTGCGGCAGCCGGTTCATGACCTTGGCGAGCTCAGCCAGCGCCACTCCCCTCCGGTTGACCGCGGCGAGCAGGTGCATGCCGGTCAGCAGGCCGTCGCCCGTCGTCGCATGGTCCAGCAGGATGATGTGGCCGGACTGCTCCCCGCCCAGCGAATACGACCCAGCCCGCATGGCTTCGAGGACGTAGCGGTCGCCCACCTGGGTTTCGACCAGGGTGATCCCGGCTTCCTTCATGGCGAGTTTGAGTCCCAGGTTCGACATGACCGTGACCACGAGGGTGTTGTTGTGCAGCGCGTTCGCCTCGTACAGTTCCAGCGCCAAGACGGCCATGATCTGGTCGCCGTCGACAACAGATCCGTCAGCGGCCACCGCCTGGCAGCGGTCAGCGTCCCCGTCGTGCGCGATGCCCGCATCGGCGCCGTGCTCCAGCACCGCCGCGCGCAGCGCGTCCAGGTTGGTGGACCCGCATCCCTCGTTGATGTTGAACCCGTCGGGCTTGTCGCCGATCGCGATCACGTCGGCGCCGGCACGGCGCAGCGCCTCCGGGGCGATCCCCGCTGCCGCACCGTTGGCGCAGTCCACAACGACTTTCAACCCGTCCAAGCGGTTGGGCAGGGAGTTCACCAGGTGGGTGATGTAGCGTTCCACGCTGTCCGTATCGTCGGTGACCCGGCCGACGTCCCGGCCGGTTGCCCCCGCCACGGCACGGCCCAGCCGCCGTTCGATCTCGTCTTCCACCTCGTTTGACAGTTTGTGGCCGCCGCGGGCGAAGAATTTGATGCCGTTGTCCGGAGCCGGATTGTGACTGGCGGAGAGCATCACCCCGAAGTCCGCGTCCAGTTCGCCTGTCAGAAAAGCCACGGCAGGCGTGGGCAGCACACCGAGGCGGATGACGTCCACCCCGGCGCTGGCGAGTCCCGCTACTACGGCCGCTTCCAGGAACTCGCCTGAGGCACGCGGATCACGGCCGACCACGGCGCGGGGCCGCTTTCCGGGAATGCCTCGCTCTGGGAGGACTTCAGCCGCCGCAATGGCGAGCTCCAGGGTTAGTCCAGCAGTGAGATCGCGGCCCGCAAGCCCGCGGACTCCGTCGGTGCCAAACAGCCGTGTCACGAACCAATCGCTCCGTTTCGTCCAGATGATGGCGCTGGTCGCCGCTACGGACACCAGTATGTGGCGGCGAGAGCGCACCAATGCCGATAGAAACGACTATGGCCCGCACTGACCACTCGTTTTTGAGACAACGAGTCATCAGTGCGGGCCTAGGACCTGTTCCCCGTGGGACACGTCCAATCGTGACCACGTTGTAATAACGTGGTCGCCAAGTCGGAAAAGAACTACCGCTTGGAGTACTGGGGCGCCTTGCGGGCCTTCTTAAGACCGGCCTTCTTCCGCTCGACCTTCCGGGCGTCCCGAGTGAGGAAGCCGGCCTTCTTCAGCGGCGGACGGTTGTGCTCGGGATCCATGGCGGCAAGTGCGCGGGCGAGGCCGTGACGGAGCGCACCGGCCTGGCCGCTGGTGCCACCGCCGTTCAGGCGTGCGAAGACGTCGTAGGCGCCCTCAAAACCCAGAGTGGCCAAGGGCTCCTTGATGAGCTGCTGGTGCACCTTGTTCGGGAAGTACTCCTCAAGCGACTTGCCGTTGATCTTCCACTCACCGGTGCCCGGGACGACACGGACGCGCGCGACAGCGGTCTTCCGGCGGCCCGTTCCCAGAGAGGGGCCGACCGCCGTCGGGATGTATGTCTCGCCGACCGTCTCGGGAGTCTCGGTGGTGTACTCGGCCGGGTACTCTTCGGAGTTCTCGTCGTATTCCTGAACGTCTTCGATGCCGGTGGGCTCGACCACGGTTCTCCTCGTACTTCCTTAGTCTCGCGACGCCTACGCGGGCTGCTTGATCTTGGTGATCTCGTACGGCACCGGCTTCTGGGCCTGGTGCGGGTGCTCCGGCCCGGCGTACACCTTGAGCTTCTTCGCCATCCGACGGCCGAGAGAGTTCTTCGGCAACATGCCCTTGACCGCCTTCTCTACAGCGCGTGCCGGGTTCTTCGCCATCAGTTCGCTGTAGGGAATGGAACGCAGGCCGCCGGGGTAGCCGGAGTGACGGTAGGCCCGCTTCTGCTCCAGCTTCTTACCGGTCAGCACCACCTTGTCGGCGTTCACGACGATCACGTAGTCACCGGTGTCGACGTGGGGCGCGTAGTACGGCTTGTGCTTGCCGCGCAACAGCGTGGCAACGCGACTAGCCAGCCTGCCGAGCACGACATCGGAGGCGTCGATGACGTGCCACTGACGCTGAATATCGCTGGGCTTGGGGCTGAATGTGCGCACGATCGTATTGCCTTCTCAGTCGGCGGTGTCCGTCTCTGTGCGAGACGGCAAACTCGTACTTACTGGACCGAACAGTCTCCGGGTGTCCCGGAACTCTTCGATAGATTTGAGTGCGCAGACGGTGATGCGTGATCGGCGCCCAACGAGGTCTGGTGGGTACCCACGACAACTCAACGCACAACGACAGAGAATCGTAACCCGCACGCAGGCCACGGTCAAAATCCCCATGGCTCTCGTGGCATGCCATGGGGCGACCAGGCTCGCGCACGATGCGCGATTACTCCACTCTCATTATGCCTTGACCGTCGAGTGCTTGCGCACTGTCACCGGTCCCGACCCGCCGGGTCGATCACACCACCACGCGCGTCAATTCGAGGTCAGGTGCTCTGCCCCAGGGGAACCGGACGGTGGAACGGTCCACTGCGGAAAGCACTGACTAGGATGGTGCCGGCAGTGTCGCCACCGCCTTATCACATGAGGATAGCGTGTGAGCGGGGAAACCCCGCACCGCTCTCCTCGTTTCTTCTGTTCTGCCCCTGGCGGTGTGTCCGCTCGAACGTGCGACGCTCCGACAGGACTGTTCGCCCCCCCTGGTCCGGTTCGCGGCTTCGCGACCGATTCTGAACAGGCGAGAATACGGAATTCGTGACGAAGCACGCGGCGGGGTTCAGCCGTTCGCGGCTCCACTCCCCGCCCCAGGACAGCATCCGGAGTCTCCCATCGCACCGCAACCGAACGAGCCAGCCGACGGACCAACTCCTCCCGGACCGTCGTTCCCTCCCCCGCCCGCCGACCCTCATCAGGGCGCGGACGAGACCGCGCAGGCTCCGCGGTCTGCTTCTTCCCTTCCATCATCCCCATCCAGCCAAGGCCATGACCTTCTCGGGTTGGAATCGCAATCCCCGTTAGGACCTATGCCATCCACAGCTCGTCCACCTCAGCCATCTCCTGGACAGCCTGGACCTTCCGGCCCGCAGCCCGCTCCGGGCCACGCGTCGACGGGGCCGCAGCCTGCCCAAGGACAGCCCGTGCCTGCGGGCCCGCACCCCGGTCAGGGGCAGCCCGCGCTTACCGGCCCGCAGCCTGCACAGGGCCAGCCCGGTCCTACGCAAGGCCAGCCGATGACGGGGCCTCAACCACCCCAAGGACAGCCCGGCCCCGGACAACCCCCCGGCCCCCCCCCCCCCCCCGCCCCCCCCCCCCGGCCCCCCCCCCCCCCCCCCCCCCCTCCCCCCCCCCCGGCCCCCCCCCCCCCCCCCCCCCCATACCCCCCCCCCCCCCCACCCCCCCCCCGCCCCCCCCCCCCCCTTGCGCCCCCCCCCCGGGCCGCGCCCGGCCCGACCCCCCCCCCCCGCCCCCCCCCCCCCCCCCGCACCCCC
>NZ_PITY01000036.1:0-45908 GCF_017577275.1 Thermobifida sp. | reverse complement strand
AGATGACCTGCAGTTTTAGAGGGCGTTATCTTCTCGTTATCAATCTTCTGGGTATCAGGAGGTTCGGCCCACCGCTCGCATAGGTCAATTTAGCCGGAATCTCTGCTCTGGGCAGCCAATTGCCTGACACTGGCCGGGCCTTGCCCTCCGCTGGGATTCATCACAGCAGGACCGGGACAGTCTTTCTAGGTTGAGGCGGGGTGCAAACCCATCGGCCTGCGGCGACGGCAACCGACTGTCCGGTGGAAGCGCGTCGTTCTGCCTGCCGCCAGATCACTGGCGGGGAAAGCGACGTTGGCATCCTCGCAATGCTCCTGGGACTGTCTGCTGTCCGCAGACGTCCTGGTCTCGCCTCCGAAAGGCCAGCCCTGGGACGACCGTGTTTCAGCGTGGCCGCCGGGTAGAGGGAAGGCTAGTCGACATGGGAGGTCGCCATGCTGCTGGAACGGACACGGGAAGTTGCTGACGCAACACGGCGCCCCGCCCGGATTGCCGCTGGTGTGATGGGCGGCTTGTTCCTCCTGGCCGGGATTCTCGGGTTCATCCCAGGTGTCACCAGCGACTACTCTTCGATGGCCTTGTCCGGGCACTACTCGGAAGCGAGACTGCTCGGCGTGTTCCAGGTGTCGGTGCTGCACAACCTGTTGCACCTGTTTTTGGGTGTTGCCGGGTTGGCCGCAGCGTGGAAAGGGGCGCGTTTTTCGCGCCTGTACCTGCTGCTCGGCGGTCTGGTCTACCTGGCCCTGTGGTTCTTCGGGGTACTGCTTGACTTCACGACTGTGGACAAGCTGTTCGGCCCGATCCCGTTTTGGGCGAACTTCATTTCCTTCAACGGGATCGACGACTGGATGCGGTTCCTGGTGAGCACGTTGATGCTCTCGTTCTACTTCGTGGTGCGGCCCGGGCGCGGCGTTCCGGAGTAGCCGGTGACTGTTCGGGGTTCTTCGAGCGCATCCACCAGTGGGACAGCAGTGTGCCCACCGCTCTGACCGGGGTGGGGATGTCCTCAACCGAGGGTGCGCTGTGCCGGCGACGTGGGGTCACGGGGTATTGAGCAGCACCGGCGAGGGAATACTGTTGGCCGTTGTCCACGGCTTCTGTTCTTCGTCCGGCCGCAGTTTGTCTGATAGCGCTAGGCCCAATACCGTATAACGGTCCTGCAGAAAAAGGGAGCGGGTGTCTCGCTGCACCGGGGCGCTCTGCTCCCCTTCCCTTGCCTCACCCCCATAAAAGCGCTTTTGAGCTGCAATAACTTGGAGTTGTCGGCATAGTGCTTTCTGTGGCCTCCTTTAACGTTCACGCTAGTGGAACTCTCCGCTGGACCGGAACGTCTCCCATGGCGTTACGGTGCCGCGCCCGGTGAGGCCGCGGTGATCGCCGCGAACGTTTCTCTACCTGTTGAAAAGGACAGCATGGTTTTCAGGCGTTTGCTTACGGCTTTCGGGGTGGGAGGCCCCAGCGTCGACACGGTGCTGCGTTCCCCCCACACTCGGCCCGGCGAGTTTCTGGAGGGGACTGTTGAACTGGTCGGGGGCGAGAGTGAGGTGCTCATTGAGGAGATCAGCGTGTGTCTCGCCTCGGCCGTGGAAGTGGAGGCCGGGGACACCGAAGGGGTTTCCCGCGTCGAGTTCGCCCGTTTCCCGGTGACCGGCGCCTTCCCGCTCGGGCCTGGGCAGCGCCATTCCATTCCGTTCCGTTACCCGGTGCCGTGGCAGGCACCGATCACCGCGGCGGGCGGGGGCCCGCTTCCGGGGGCCAGGGTGGGGCTGCGGACTGATGTGGCCATTGCCCACGCCGTCGACAAGGGCGACTTGGACCCGGTGCTCATCCATCCGCTTCCTGTCCAGGACCGGATCCTGGACGCGTTCGCCCGGCTCGGTTTCGTGCTCAAGCACATGGACTTGGAGCAGGGGCACCTGGTGGGCACTGCGCAGCAGTTCCCGTTCTTCCAGGAAATCGAGTTCCACCCTTCGCCGCGCTACGCCCACGAGATCAACGAGGTCGAGGTGAGTTTCGTCGCCGACCCGGAGGGCGTCGACGTGATCATCGAGTTCGACAAGCGCGGTGGGCTGTTCACCGAGGGTGCGGACATCTACGGCCGGTTCCGGGCTTCACACGCTGATGTCGACCGCGTGGACTGGGTGGCGCAGGTCGACTCGTGGGTTGCCCAGTCGTTGTCCCAGCACCGCAGCCTTTTCGGTGGTTACGGCCACGGACATCCCGGCCACTATCCCCCGCCGGGCTACGGACATCCGGAGCACCACAGTGGTGGGGGCGGCTTGGGCGGGGTCGCCATGGGGGTCATCGGGGGTATGGCTGCCGGTTACGTGGCGGGTGAAATCATGGACGCCATCGGCGAGGTTTTCGAGGACGATGACGACGACTAGGAAGCGTTCCCGCTTTCCTCGGGGGTGCAGACATCAGGGTTCGGCTTTCCCTCATCAGGTCGAACCCTGATCCGCTCCACAGGTCGCGGGGGTGGACCGGCGGTCTGCTCGGTGCGGGCCTCGCAGCGGCGAGAGTGCTTCACCGGGTGTTGCCTGGGGCCGGTCCACCCTCCCCGCGCAAGGGGGGGAACACTCTTGGGAATCCCCACGAAACCTGGTGGTTGTGGTGGGGTTTCTCCTTTCGATGGTGGGTGCGGCGACGGCATCCACCAAGGCCCGCTCCTATTCCGGTCATTTTTGGTCCAGAATACGGTCTGCAGCGCTGGCGTGTCTCTGTGGGGAGTGGATGGGGCCTATGCCAGGCGTGGGGCGGGGATGCTGTTCACCGCTTCTTGTCGAGCAGTCCCGGAGCGGCGTAGACCCATTGGCCGTCCTGCTCCTGGTAGAGGCCGCTCACTCCGAAGCAGGAGAGGAAGACGAGGCGGTCGCCGCAGTACTCCCGAACGAGCTCCTCCAGTTCAGCGGCGGGCATGACGAGGCCGTCTAACGGTCCGGCGTACAGGGTTACGGGGTGGTCGATGTGGTTCATACGTGTGCCTGAGTAGGGCCGATGGGCGGGGACGGGTGCCGGGAGGGGAGAAGGATGATCCGTTCCCGCAGAGGTGAGGTGACGGTTGCCCCGGGCGGGCGTACCGGGGAGGAGGCGGTACGCCCGTCCAGGAATTGGCCGGGCCATCACGAGGAGGGGATGTTGTCGGCCCAGCAGGGGAAAGCTGAGTTCCTCGGCTGCGGTGGAGCAGTCCGGGTCAGCGGAGGCTTCCCGGCAGGGGTCAGGTCGTATTCGTGGCGGGCATGGTTGCGGGTGGTGTCAGCGGACGGTGGGTGGACTGTTTTCGACGCAGTGGGTGTGTGCTGCCTGCCGCGCGGAGACTGAGGTGCGGCGGTCAAGGGCAAGGACAGACAGTTCCCATCACCGCTTGGTGTGCTGGGTCGGGCCGCGCGGGCGACGGCCGCGGGGCAGGTGGGGCCTGGTGCAGGCAGCGTCGTAATCCACGAGTCACCCCCTAGCCGACGACACTTTCGAAGAGTTTTCCTGGTTTGTCACCGTTATTCCGAATGAGGAATGTTTGCGAAGGTTGGAGCGGAGAAAGCGTTTCCGCTCGCGCCTTCGCTATTCACCATTCCCAAACCTGCAGTTGCTTTCCATGAGTTTGACTAAAGTGAAGCACTAAGTCCGACACGACGATCAACTGTGCTGAATCAGTGCAGAAGTGAGGAAAGGTGTGCAGAAAGACGGGGGCCCTTGGGTAAAAATCGGACAGAAGATTCGGGAGCACCGGCAACACGCTGGACTTTCCCAGGAAGAGCTGGCGAAGCTGGTTGCTCTTTCGCCGACCATGCTGAGCGCGATGGAGCGCGGCACACGCGGCATCAAAAGGGACCATGTGGAACGTATCGACGCCGCGCTCGGCATACCCGGCACGTTGACGGAGCTGTGGGACCGGTCTCGGGGGGCCGGTCTGCCGCCCTGGTATGAGCAGGTGGCCGACCTGGAACGGGCGGCCTCCGAGATCTGGGTCTACCACCCGCTCATGGTGCCGGGTCTGCTGCAGACCGAAGAGTATGCCGCGCACATCCTTCGGGTCAGCCATCCCCGGGCCACTCCAGCCGAAATCGAGGAGCTGGTCCGGGGGCAGATGGAACGTAAAGCGATCTTCGACCAGGAGCGGCCGCCCCGCTTGATCGTGGTCGTGGACGAGGGGGTGCTGCGCCGCCCCACGGGGGGCCGTGAGGTCATGCGCCGCCAGATCGGCCATCTGCTGCAGGAGAGTTCGCGGCCGTTCGTGTCGATCCAGGTGGTGCCGTACGACAGTGAGCACCATCCGGGGCTGTCGAACGGTTTTGCGCTGTTCACGGTTCCCTGGAAGAACCCGGTCCTGTACGTGGAGACTCGCCGGGCAGGAAAGCCCACGGACGATCCGGAAGCGGTGGAGGACTATTCCCAACTGTTCTCCGACTTGCGGGGTGCGGCCCTCCCATTGGGCTGTTCCCGCAGGCTGATGGCCCAGCTCCACGAAAAGCTGTGACGCGCAGTGTGCAGACTGCTGCGGTACGTCCGTGACGGACTACCTAAGGGTTCCCCGGCCAGCCGGACCGCTGCGGCACTGTATCCCCGGGGTGCTCCCGCGGATAGCTGCGCGCAAAGGTTGGGTGATAGGAGCTTTTTGCGCTTGGCCGCGGCCCCCGTCGGGTTCCTGGCCTGCACGCGCGAGCGGACTCACCCCCTGCTGGGGTGGTCCTTCCCTGCCGGTAGTCCCCGGCATTGGGAGCCTCAATCGCGTCTGGCGAGAGGGTAGTCGACGGTGTTTTTCCAGTGGAGGACGAAGTAGACGCCTTTGGAGGGGGGTGCCAGGCTGTCCCAGCGGGTGGCGAGCAGGTCGACGAGGTAGAGGCCGCGGCCGGTGATCCGAGTGGGATCGTTCGCGCGGGACACCACGTGCGGCACGGTGTGGGGCAGCCGGGGCTCCCGGGTGTGGATTTCCACCCGGATCTCGGAGTGTTCCACGGCGACATGGACCTCGTAGGAGCCTCCCGGGTCCCCGGACCGGGTATGGCGGAGCGCATTCGTCGCGAGTTCGGAGGTGATCAGTTCGGCTCGTTCCACTACCTCGTCAGGGACGAAGGTGTACGGGTTGCTCCGCAAGCATGCGGTGACGAATGCGCGGGCTTCAGCCACGCTGTACGGGCTACCGGCGAAGGCCGTGGAGGATACGTTCATCCTGCCACCGCTCCTTCGGTAGAGGTGGCGGAGAGGAGACGGAGCGTTCGGTGGTGCGCGTGTGGTGATTCGGACACGTGGCAGGCAACCTTGACCATCGCATCCCCCATCATGTGCTCAGGCGGGGCGAGGCGTCCTCGTGCCGTCTTCGGCTGGGGCCCCGGCATTGCGGTCGTGTGACGCCCTGGTCGGCAGGGTTCGCCCTAGGCCGGTTCCGTGGTTTTCCCGGAAGCAGGCAGGGCTGTGGGATCTCCGCAGCCACACTGCTCTCCCCCGCCGCATAGGACGACTATCACGCTACGCGTATTCTTACTCGTTGAAAAGCGAGAGAGCTCCTTTTTCTGACATTGCTTTCCCGAAACCGGGAAAACGACTTTTCTTTCGTCCGGGGTGGCGGATGCGCTGGCCGATATCTTTTCTCTGCGCTTCCGGAGCTCTTCGCAACGGAAGTTCCTGATCCATTCGACGGTCAGAGAGCGCGGGTTCAGATAGCCTTTGTGAAGACGTGAGCCTTCCGTTTCGGGAATGGCGGACAGGTACCGCTGTCCCGGCTGGTGCAGGGTAGGGGCCGTGCGTGTGCTGGCCTCGGCCACCGTGGGGCTTTTAACCTCCCGGCAAATGTCTCGGGGTAGGGCCGAACTGTCGCGGCGGAGCACGCTGGTGGCGGCGTTCTCGCCGGTCACTCGGGAGGAGGCGAGCGTGCCGGGCGGCGGAAGATGCGTGAAGGACCGTCTGGGGCTGACCGCGGCCGGCACAGTGGAATCGTAGGCGGCTGGACGGTTTGCCGCCCACGGCGGCGGACGGCAAACCGTCGCATTCCTTTCTGAGGCGCGGAGTTTCCGCTCAGCACCCCTCGGCCCGGGAGCACATTGTCGGTTTCAAGGCCTTGACTTTTCGCGTCGAAGAGTCTCCAGGCCGTGGGAACGCTCCCGAACAACCGAAAAAATGATTACTCGCGGCGCGCTCCTTCCGGCCAGATGACATCCACCGGCACGCCCCTGGCCCGGGCAGCCGCCACCGCGTCCGCGGTGCCGCCTTTCCCGGAAGCGGGCTGGCCGTCCCACACCGCGAAGAGCCGGTCGACGCTGCCGATCACCGCCTCGTTCGCATCCTCATAGGCCTGTCTGCCCGCAGTCAGGTGCGACATGTAGCGCACCAGGCTCGAGCGGACCAGCAACCGGTCAAACTGTTCCAAGTTGTCCGGTTTCACCTTGGTCTCCCGGTAGTCCGCGGACGGCAGCACTACTTCCAACTGCCCGCCTACAGCCAAGACTGCTTCAGCGAAAAGCTGGTCAGCGCCGCGGGCCAGGCAGGAGACCCCGACAAGCTCACCGTCCGCGTAAGGCGTAAGCGCCTCAGTCAGTGCCTGGCGCACCAGATCCATGCTGTCGGCAGTCAGGTTGGAATGCCCGGTAATCCCAATTCGCACTCCTGCATCCCCTTCATCACGTTTGACTCTTGGCCAGGAGCGTACGGGACAATTCCTCGCGTAGTTCCGCCACCACCGGTTCCCTGCGGAACGGTTCGGCTTCCCGATACCAGTCCTGGAGGCGCCGCCGTACCCGGCCTGACCTCAGCCCTCCTGCGACGGCTACAGCATTACAGACCGCATTGGCGGCCTCTACCGGCTCGTTGAGCAGCAGATAGGTGCGCCCCAGGCCGATGAGGTCGAATGCCTGGTTGCGGCGCCGGGTGGGCGGCCGCAGCTCCAGTGCCTGCGTGATGTAGTGGAGTGCCTCTTCGGCGTTCTTCCGTTTCGCTGCCGGATCATCTTGGTTTTGCGCGAGATCCCGGTAGCGTGCGCCCACCACCCCGGACAGTTCTGCGCGGTCGATGGTCCGCACCCATTCGGGGAGCGGCTCCGCAGTGTCGTTTTCGAGCATTTCTTCTGCCTGCGCGACTGTCCGCCGGTAGGCCTGGACGCGTCCCATCCGGGCATAGGCCCAGCCTTCCCGGGTGTAGAGCATGGACATCATCGCGGGGGGTGCTTTGCGGGTGCGCGCCCCGTCCAACGCGAGCCGGGAGATCTCCAACGCGTCTTGGGGCCGGTGCAGGTCAAGCATCTGCCGGGCCATATCGGCGAGCACTCCCACCCCGTACAGCTCGTAGTCCGGTCCTGCCTGGTGTGCGGCGCGCAGGGAGAGCGTGTAGTACTTCTGTGCGCTGGGGTGGTCGCCCTCGTCATAGGACATTGCCGCCGCAATGCGGGAAAGCTCGGCCATGGCGAGGAAGAGGCGGGGTTGGATTGCTGCGGACCGGATCTCTCCAGCCATGTCTGCGACCTCGGACAACTGGGCCACCACGGCTTTGCGGCTGATGCCCAGCCGCCACCGGTCATCCCAGTGCCGCAAGGCGGCTACTCCGGCTTCGATCCGTTCGAGCTCTGTTTCCTCTGGGGCGCCGGATTGCCGCGTGACTGGTTTGCGGAGGGGAACCAGCCAGCGTTCCAATGTTTCTGTCAGCGCCGTTCCGACGACTAGCGCACCGCCTGCTGCCAGCGCGTCTCTGCGTTTCATCAGGTCATTCACCGTGGTTTCAGCGATGTCACGGATCGTTCCCGCTGCCGGGCACAGGTCACGGGAAGACCCGGAGAGCGGATTTCTGGCTGGGGGATCGGCCGTTTTTCCGCCCTTCTCTGACTTTGTGTCGGAATCCCCTTCGGTTGCATTGATCAAACGCAGCGCGCGGCTGAGCACTCCCCCGGTTTCGAGAACTTCGTCGAAACGTCGCGCTAAATCGGGTGGGCAGGAGCGTTCCGCGACTTCGATGCGTCCAACCAGACTCGTGCTGACCCATACACGTTGCGCGAGTTCCCGCTGAGTCAGTTTCCGGTGTTCACGCCAGTACCGCAGCTCCGCGCCGAACCAGTCGGCGGGGGACCGCTCAGGCCGCAGCGGCTTGGGGGGTCGAGGCACCGGTTCCTCCTCCGCGAGTGAGAGACGGCTGGACACGTTGTCGGATTCAGGATCCCCTTTGGGGGAGAATCGGTCCACTTAAGGGGTGGGGAATGCCCGCTGGAGCGGGGCAGCGCCGATTCCGGGCCCCGCATCGGGCTTCTACGGCGGCAGCACTCCTTTCATCAGCGTTAATGCCGGTTGATTGTGCCGTGCTGGCCTCGAAGATTTCCTAAGCCGAGGCATGTCCCGGTCTCTTCTTACCGCCTGGTTCTCGACCGTGGCGACAGCTTTTTCTGTGCTGCTTCTTGTCTCTTGACATTCCGTGTTGTGGGGTCGGACCAGCGATTACTGCGGTTCACGGTCAGTCGGGTTGCCGCTGTTGCCCTACAGAACCTTTGTTTCCTGTGCTTCCCCGGTCCAACGCGTTGCAAAGTGTTCTGTTTTGTTCGGGGATGTTTCGGGCCGGGGAAACCGGCGTACCGAGTAATCGGAGTTTCCGACGATGAGCGATGTCTGTTTCCCCCCTCTCGACTGGGGAGGGCCGCATCCCGCTCAATAGGGAGGGCGGCGCAACCGGAAACCAGACGCTGCTCTCTTCGAGGACTAAAAGGAAGAGGAACCATGCGCGGCGGCAGGTCACCCGAAGCCCAGACCGGGAACCGTGTCCACGAACTCTTCGGACCAGTCCACCATCCTGCGGTGGCGTGGCACCGGGAGAACGGTTGTCCTTCCGCCCCATTGCCTTCGCTTCCTCGGAGACGGCGGAGTACCGCGATGCGGTGGGAGATCGGCACCGGACTCCCGGAGTACCGTCCCCTCGGGGCCTCTGGCTATGTGGGCCGGCGGCGCCGGACCCGCCCCCCGGTGACCGAACTCCACTCGGTGCGGGTCCACGATCCGCGCATGCCCCTGCCCACCGACCTGCCGCGTCCCGCGGCCGTGGTGTACGCGTCCTGTCTGCGCGCGGGTCCTGCCGGAACCCGGGTGCTGGATTTGGCGCTCGACTCGGGTATGCCGCTGGCCAAGGTCACGGTGCTGGTCGAGCTGCTGCGGGAGGCTGCCCTGGTCGTGGACACGCCTCCTCCCTGTGTCGACCGCCGCCTGCTCGAGCGAGTGCTGGAAGGCCTTCGCCGACTGTGACCGGGCTGCCGTGGCGACGGTGACAGCGGTTGTCCAGGCAGTGCCTGACCGACCGTGCCTCCGGAACGGTAGGAGACAGCGGTCTAGCGGTACCCGGTGGGGTCAGCAGGTTTTCCCGCGTCCTGGACCTCGACCAGGTACCGCCAGGCATCCGGCTGGCTGCCGTCAAGGTCGGTGAAGCCGTAGACCTGCGCTAATTGCCCGCTGGACAGGGATGCCCCGTTCCAGCGGGCAACGTCGGGGTCAGCGGCCAAGGCAGCAATGGCCCGCCCCACATAGCGCGGCGTCTCGGAGATGCAGAAGTGCGGCTCCTGGGCAAGGGCGTCCCGCCAGTTCTCCTCCGTCACCCCGTAGGCGTCCAGCATGAGCTCGGACCGCAGCCACCCAGGGGTCACCGCCACCGCGGTCGCCCCGCGCGACCCAATCTCGCGGGAGAGGGCAAAGGCCATGCGCAATACCGCCGTTTTGACAAGGTCATAGAAGAATGAATTGCGGTAATGGGAGCCGTTGTACTCAGCAGTGCCGTCGGTGACCTCGACCACGAGGCCGCCGGGGCGGCGTAAGAGCAGCGGCAGCGCATAGTGGCTGGTGATGGCGTGGGTGTCCACGCCTAGCCGCAGCATCCGCAGGCCGTTGTCCAGGTTGTGCTCCCAAAGAGGCACATCCCATTCGAAGAGGAGTTCACCGCCCCACACGTCGTTGACGAGGATGTCAAGCCGTCCTTGTTCGCTACTGATCCGCTCCACAAGGGAGCGGACCTGGTCAGGCACCAGGTGGTCGGTTGGCACCGCAACGCCGTGGCCGCCCGCGGCGGTGACCAGGTCGGCGGTGTCCTCGATGGTTTCAGGGCGGTTGTACTCCGAGCGCCGGGTGCGCGTGGTACGCCCTGTCACGTAGACCGTGGCTCCGGCGGCGCCGAGTTCGACCGCGATTCCCCGGCCCGCGCCCCGGGTGGCTCCCGGCGACGAGAGCGACTTTTCCGTGGAGCGGGGATGGTGTTCCGTGATTCATGGGGCCTGCCTTCAGGTGGGGAGGACTGGGTTTCCCTGACGAGTGGGACGGCGCCTCCACCGGTGTCCGGCAAAGGACACCTGTCCGCTACCCCTAGGCAGGACTGTTAAGCGGGACGACCACTGCACCCTCGGGGATCATGGTTTTTCTCGGTAAAGACAGATCGCTTGTCCGGACAGGGAGCGCAGTCCGCGTGTCGTGGTGGGCGGCAGGTGAGGGATGACGGACGTTCTTCGTCTGATATTCGGATGGATCACAATCAAACTTCACCTTTATGGTGTAGATCACGATTTGTCCTTTTTATCCCGCGAATGGCAGGAAAAGAGCCCGCTCCATTCCGATACTCCGCACAGCCCAGTCCCAGCAGTCCTTTCCTGCACGACTCCCCTGGCCACTCCCCTCAGTCCAGCGCTCGTGCCGACAATCCGGACACTGCTGCACTCTTCCGCCCCACACTTGTGCCACGCCACCGAAAGAATTGTCTAACGCAGAGTAGGGAGGATATTACCTTACGCGTCAATCGCTTCTTGCGGGGAAAGAACGCACCCTGGCACCCCGCACTCCAGCGAGTGGTCAACGGGGATGAACCTCTGCGCCGCATCCTCATTGGAGACATCATGAGCCCACTGCTCTGGCAGGTGGCCGTCCATCCCGTATTCGACGGTCAGCCGACCATGCTGATCGTGACGCGCGCGGACGGCGGCCCCGTCACCCAGGCTGACGCGGACCGGGCGATGCTCCTGCTCAACCAGGCAGAAGAGCCGGAAATCCGGCCGCAAGGCCCCTTCTGGTGGATGTCCATGCTGCTCATGGCCACAACCGTGGCATTCCTGTGCCTGTGGGCGTGGACAGCGGAGTGGCGCTGGGGTCTCATCGCGCTTCCCACTGCAGTGGGAGGACTCGTCTACTTCTCTTTTTCGCTGCCGGTGCCGTGCCCCTTCCACCACGTGAGCAAGAGCAAAGAGCCCGACGGCTGACCGGTCCGGCACCACTGGGCAGCTCCCCGCACCGGGCTAGTGCACGCAGAATTCGTTGCCTTCCGGGTCGGTCATCACCACCCACTCGCCGCTCGCCTCTTTGACGTGCCGGTAGACCTGGGCTCCCAGGCCACGCAGCCGCACCACTTCCGCATCCCGCTCTCCCCGCGGAGGGTACAGGTCGATATGGACGCGGTTCTTCGTGGTCTTCTTCTCGGCGAGCGGCACCCGGTTGAAGAGCACACGGCGTCCCAGCCCCGTGCCGCTGTGCGGATCGTAAGGGTCGTCAGGGTGCCGGATTGTTGCCGCGTCCCGCCAGGCGCGCCGTCCGTGGTGCTCGGTGAGGATCTCCGGTGACACGACGCCCTGGTCGAGGAGCTGCTCGATGAGTGCGCTGTTGTCTTCCACCTCGTAGTGGAGCGCGGCCGCCCAGAAGTCCGCTTGGGCGTGCGGATCATGCGCGTCGATGACGAGTTTCCAATGCACCGGTGTGGCCATGGGCCTCTTTCTACCCTCCGCTGCTGACAATCAACGGCGGCCGTGCCCGGCCCGGGTTCCGGCGGGGACGGAGGGCACGCCGGCCGCCTCTGGCCTGCTGTGGGTTCTCCCAGGTCTGTGCGGCGTGTCCTGCCTGAATTCCGCAGCGGAGAGGCTCTGAAGCCACCATCCCACGCTCGAATTTCACAAAATTTGACAATTCAGGACATAGCTCGGCCGCTGTCGCTGGAAGAAGAAAGCTATGCGTCCTTCACACGACGAGTCGGCTCTCACGCCGTTCCGTATCGCGATCCCCGAAGAGACCCTGTCCGACCTGCGTTTCCGACTGCAGGCGCCTCGGTATCCACATCCCCTTCCCGGCGACGACTGGAGCACCGGCGTTCCGCTCTCCTACTTACGCGCCCTCGTCGAGGAATGGCGGCAGTTCGACTGGCGCTCCTTCGAAGCCCGCCTGAACCGCCTCCCGCACTTCACTACCCCTATCGACGGGCAGATCATCCACTTCATCCATGCCCGCTCGCCCGTGCCCGGATCGGTTCCCCTGCTTCTCATCCACGGCTGGCCGAGCTCATTCCTGGAATTCGTGGACCTGATCGGCCCGCTGACCGACCCCCGAAGCGTACGGCGGCACCGCAGCGGACGCTTTCGACGTGGTGATCCCGTCACTGCCCGGCTTCACGTTCTCCACTCCCCTCTACAGCACCGACTGGACGATCAGCCGGATCGCCGCCACGTGGCTTACCCTCATGGACCGGCTCGGCTATGAGCGTTTCGCTGTCCAAGGCGGAGACCTCGGTGCCGCGATCGCCCCGCAGATCGGACGGCTTGCCCCGGACCGGGTCATCGGAGTGCACGTCAACGGGGCGCTCGGCAACGTCGCCAGGGACATGGACGAGAAGGCCTTCGCTGCCCTCTCCCCGCTGGAGCAAGACCGGATGCGCCGCATCGGCGAGTTCCTGAATTCGGGGCTCGGCTACGTGGCCCTGCAATCCGCCCGCCCGGCCTCATCGGGGTGATGGCGGCCGACAGCCCGGTCGCGCAGCTCGCGTGGATTATCGACACGCTGCGGTCCTGGACCTATCCGCCCGAAGCCCTGCCCGAGCAGGTTCTCGGGTGGGACTTTGTGCTCGGCACCGCCTCCCTGTACTGGCTCACCGGCTGCGCGGGATCCGCAGCGTATGTGGGCTATGCCCACCAGGGCGCACCAGAGGAGACGTCCCGCAACTCGGGAGTGCCCACCGGCGCCATCCAGTTCGCGCACGACATCGGGATCCGCCGGTTTGCGGAGGAGTCGAACACGATCGTGCACTGGCGGGATGTCCCGGACCGAGGCGGGCATTTTGCTGCGTTGGAGGAGCCGGAGCTGTTCCTCAACGACATCCGCGAATTCTTCCGGTCGCTGCGTGCCGTCGCCGCCGGGTGAGCGCTGGGTCGTGCAAGACAGCCAGGTCCGGCTGCGCCCTCTCGTGCCGCAGCCCAGGAACTGTGACCGGCACGGGTCGGCGTAGGAGAGCGGCCTCGGCAGCCCGCGCGGGCCACTGTCCGGTATCAGCTTCGCGATGCGCGCCCGATGCTGTTACGACCATGCCGCACAATGCGCTACAGTTAAAGCCGTTGGCGCGAGCGGAAGCGACCGCCACCGGGACGTGGCGCAGTTTGGCAGCGCACTTGACTGGGGGTCAAGGGGTCGTGGGTTCAAATCCCGCCGTCCCGACAGAAGACGGGCGTTCACCCAGGTGAACGCCCGTCACTCATCCGATGAGGAAAGCCGTCCGCGGCAACAGTGCACATTTATTGCACATGATCCCGCAAACAGTCTCAACTCTCCCAGGCGGACAGGATCGCAGTCCTACGCGCGTCCATCGCATCAGCGACCTCATCCAGACGATCTGGAAACAGATGCCCGTAGATGTCCAGGGTCATCGCCGCACTCCTGTGGCCGAGCATCGTCTGAAGAACTTTTACGTCAGCTCCCGCTGCAATCGCCAGTGATGCAGCCGTGTGCCTTAGCTTGTGCGGAGTTAGACCACGGCCATCCAGCCCTGCTGCCCTAACAGCAGCAGCAAACTCACGCCGACGCCAGTTGTGAGCCCGGAGAGGCGCTCCCCGAGAGGTCCGAAACACTAGATCGTCAGGGCCACGCCCTTCCAGCAAAGGCCTCAGCTCAGACACCAGAGACTTCGGAATCGGCACAGTCCGCCGCTCCCCGGTTTTAGGAAGCTCAGTCCTAAGTTCACCCTTCACCTCGCTGAACGTGGTCGCCACTCGGATACGCCGCGCCTCCAGGTTCACGTGCTTCACCCGAAGGGCTGAGGCTTCGCCCCAACGCAGGCCGGTATAGGCCAGCAGCCGAATCAACGCTCCATTCACCGCAGCACTAGCAGTAGGAACCCCATACCTAGTCGTCCGGGACTCCGCAGCAGCAGCGAGCCGCTCAACCTGCTCATAGGTCAAGTACACATGCTCAGCTTCACTCCACCGAGGAAGCGAAACTCCCTGAGCCGGATTACGAGGAAGCCGCCGCGGAACACACCAGTCCAACACCATCGACAGGACCCGGTACGCGTGCCGAGTCTGGGAGGCCCCTAACCCCGCTCCTCCATCAGACTTCGGACGATGCAACTGAGCCACCCACGCCGCGATGTCCTCAGTGTGGATAGCGGTCAGAGGTAGCTCTCTCCATCGGCTGAGATGGGTATCCAGTAGTCCCCGGTACTTCCACCATGTAGACCTCTTCAGGTCAGTGCGTGAATCAAGCCACAACTCCGCAACCTCGCCAAAGGCGACTTTTCCCGCCGAGGGATCACAGTAAATCCCCGAGTGCAGCTGCCCCTCCAGTTCAGTTTTACGCTGTTCTGCCAGCGACCGTTTGGCGAACGTCTCGGTTCGCAACCTGCCGGACGGATCGTAGTAACGCACCTGCCAGCGGCCAGGAGGAGTCCGCCTAGCCGCCTTGGCCTTGGCCGCTGCTTCGCGATAGCGCTTGTCGTTCTGTCGGTCGTAGATCCACACGCGAGCCACTGCAGCCCTCCTAGCACTGTTCGCGCACCCACGCGCGCAGGTCTTCGGGGAAGTAGCGGACGCGACGGCCGACGAGATAGGACGGCGGGCCAACCTCCCGGTAACGCCAGTCATAGAGGGTCCTGACTGAGACGCCCAGGAACGCTGCCGCCTCCCTAGGGGTCCACAGCCTATCTTCAAGGGAAGACTTCATCGTGCGCCTCCTTATCGTGCGCCTCCTTTGTGGTGGGGGAACGACCCGTAATCACACAAACCAGAGCGAGTTCTCCAGGAGTAAATCCCTGGCCGAGGTAACGCCAGTCAGAAAGGACGAGCGTGGACTCGTCATCCTGGTCATCCTGGCGAGTGGGAGTCCATGTTTCGGGGTCCCATGGATAGCCCGCCGAATAGTCAGCACGTGCCTGACGAAGGGCACCCAGGGTGGTGGAGTAACTACGGCTTTTAGTCAAGAAGTGACCCCGAAAACCGAGCATGTGCGCCCATTTGCGCAGGTTGAGATACTCCAGCTCTGGATACACGTGCCGGTTACCCAGCCG
The DNA here is from genome assembly GCF_017577275.1 of Thermobifida sp. Taxonomy (NCBI): domain Bacteria; kingdom Bacillati; phylum Actinomycetota; class Actinomycetes; order Streptosporangiales; family Nocardiopsidaceae; genus Thermobifida; species Thermobifida sp. Next base: position 30,662 of record NZ_PITY01000036.1, on the reverse strand, counting down.
CCAGCATGTCTCGATCAACCGCGCTACGTGGGGACGAACCTGCTCAGGATCCAGGTGGGTAATATCAGTCAGCCGCCGATCCAGACCTCCCGCTTCCTCTGCGGCTTTAGTGGCGTATTTGGCGATGTAGCCAGCCACCGCAGTATCGGAGAGCGCCCCGTGCTCAGGACCGAACTCACCGATCGGCCGCACATCGTACTGCTCACCCCATGCCAGCCGGTGGCACTCGTCGCCGACGGTGACTTCCAGTGACGTAGCACGAACCGCCGAGTGCACCGCCGCAATCAGCATGTCTAACGAGGCCCATACCGGAGGCAGCGGCCACGACGATGGACCACGAGCTCCATCCAGACGGATCACCGCATGAAAGTGGACCACCCCCCGTGCCTGGAATTCAGCCACTTTGGCGTAGGAGACCCGTACTCGTTGGGCGAATTCCGTGCGAGTGAGCCCGGCAGCCGAGGCCAGGTGGTGGCGCAGGTGGATGATGAACCGTCTCCACAGTTCCCCCGAGTGCGCCTGCCACAACACGTGCTGGACGTAGTCATAGGATTCAGGGTCCAGCGGTTGTCCGATCAGCGGATCATCGGATCTGTGGTACTTCGTACAAGACAATCCAGACCTACGCGGGTGACACGGCTGGGTCGTCCCGTCCTTGCCTGGCCCTCGGTGGACCGGACCAAACGATGGGGCGGTCAGGGTGACGAACACCCGAGGATGAACCCCAACAGAGGAAGGCACACCCTTAGAGCCCCCCGTAATTCCTGCTTTGATGAGCTGGTAGGCGTCAGCCCGATACTCCTCACTGCACGAAGCGCAGACTGAAACGCGCCGGTTCTTGCACCGCACCAGCAACGCCCCGCGAGGCTCGTTCTCCTCAGTTGAGTACGTGCTGAGAATCTCACCGGTAGACGCATCTACGCGACAGCGTTCGCCAGCGAGATGTATCGGAGCCGTACAACCCCGCAGCGAGCGCACCTGATCGATCCACCGGTCAAGCGAGTTGTCCTCTCTGAGTTCGGCCAGCACCGGACCAAGCAGCTGACCGATTCGGACAGGATCAGACACGGATCACCTCGTCATCGTTGGGTGGGTAGGTGGCCCTGGCAGCGGTCAGTGTTTGGAAGCGGTACCACCGCCAGGGCATCAGAACGCGATCTTTTAGGGCATCACGTCAGTCGCCCTCGGTAACCCCTGCACTCGCCGCAGTAGACCGTTTCGTCATCGATGACCTCAACCAGGCAGGAGGTACATGAGGCACACCACGACATCAACGCTCACCTCCACGTGCGACAGGTGTCATACTGAAAGCGCCTTTCGAACTCGTTGGGTTCGTTGGGTAGGTGACCCCGTGGCGCGGCAGTGTGGAAGCGGTCCGCGCCACGGGACTTTCAGAGTCACGGCCTCGTGCGGCAATCGGGGCAAGCAATATAGGTGAACTGCACCGACTCTTCGTCGGGTACCACACCCAGGCCACCGCAAGTACGGCAGTCCGTCACTCCACCCGACAACGTGGTCAGCATTTCGGACTTGGAGTCCCTTTCCTTAGGGTTGTCCCAAGTGACAGTGCACCTCCTTTCATCAAACGAGTTGCGCATGGAGTCGAGCCGCCACCGCATCGGCCACGCCCAGGCGGTCACGCAGCGCCTCCGCTGAGATCGGCTGACCGTAGGTCTGCCGGTAGACATCGGCGACCTGTGCGGCGTAGCCGAGCAATGGATCAGCCTCAACTACCGGTGCAACCGGCTCTGGTGAGGCTGAAATGGCCAGCTCAGATACCAGTTTCGGTTCGGGTTTACGGTTCTCTTCGTCCTTGGAGTTCAGGGTGTCGGCAGCCTCGGTTTTGGGAATCGGGACTGCCTCGACTCCTTCCAGGAGTACTCCGATGAGGTGAACTGTCGCAGCGGCCCCGATCGGCCCCAGCGCGTGGAAGAGCAGCGCGCCAGCACCGGACAGAGTATCTGGCCAGTGACCCACGGTGTTCAGCACCAGGGATACCGCCAGGGCTCCCCACATCAGCCGCTCAGCGGCGGTCAGAACGTCGCGGATAGTGTGAGCGTCGTCCCCCTGAACTGCACCTAGTAGGCGGACCCGGACCAGCACCACCACGGCCACGATCGCGATGAGTGCGGGCTCCAACGCCCACAGCGCCCACCACATCGGGCTGCCCGCGGCGGCGTGGGTCATGGCAACAGCCCCAGCCTGGACACCAGCAGTGGACCAGGCCCCGAAACACACCAAAGCTGGCAGCAGAACCGCCAGCACCAGGCGGCGAGTGGCCTCTAGACGGAGCGCCACAGCTTCACCACTGCGCCGGATGCGGGCGATCTCACTTTGATGTGCGATGGTCTCCTGGAGTGCGGTCCTCACATGGTGGTGACGAATTCGCCGGATGCGTCGACGATCGGCCAGGCGATCAGACAGAGACAGCTTCTCTCCGGCCGGATGGACCATCACGCCACCTCCACAAACTCAGCCACATCCTCGTCATCCCGCAACGGCACCACCGTCGCGTCCGGAGACGTCAACTCCGCCCAGGACGGGGCCATGTGCGCGAACTCAGTCGCTGCCTGCTCCGCCTCGTCCTCAGTGACCAGGAAACTACGTGCCCGGTGCCAGCGCCCGTCCGCGCCCACGGTCACCGCCACCCCCGGCATCTCCGCCGGAATGCTCAGGGCCGCCTCCAGCGATTCCGGAGCTAGGTCGCCGAGTGCCATCTTCGCCGTCTCGGTGTCGTTGACCCGGTGGCAGATACGCCCCGAGAGCTGGGAGCGCAGCGCTGTCACCCCCGGACCAAGGTCAGAACCCACCCGCTGCCCGCACACCACCAGGTACACAGCAAACGCACGTCCCAGCTGAGCGATGCGCAGGAGCGCCGTCGAGGCCCGGGCGACCTCCTCTTTCTGGGACCTATCGGCCATCAAATACAGCTCGGCGACCTCGTCCACGAACACCACCACCGGCATCGCCCGAACCGCCCGGACCTCCTCGGGCAAACGCCAGACATTACGCACCCGATGCTCACGACACAGCGCCATCCGGTCGGAGAGCAGGCCGAGCAGGTCATCCAGCAGCGCCCCGCACTCATCCCGTGTGGTGGCCAGCGCCGACAGCCTCGGCTCATATGGAGTCAGCTCCACCCCGCCTTTCAGGTCAAACCCCGCCAATGCCACCGGCTGAGGCGCCAGCCCTCGAATCATGGCGTTAATATCCGTGCTTTTGCCGGACTGAGTCGCGCCGATCACCAGCCAGTGCGGGATCACCCTGAAGTCGACGACCCACGGCTCACCGGTCTCCAGTCGCCCCAGCTGCACCCGTAGCAGACCGGCCTCGTTCTCCGGAGCGGGTTTTAGGTTCACCAGCGGATCCCGAGTAGTGGCCACCAGTTCTACCCAGCCAGGGCCCCAATCCCGCACCCGCACCGCATGTACCCGCCAGGCATGCGCCAACCGGTCCAGCACACGGGCAATGTCGGAGGGAGTCTGACCGTCATGCAGCCGCAGCCGCACCCGAAAACCGTGAGCCGAAGGACGAAACCGCAGCTTCGGAGCACGCGTCACCTGCCGCCGCCGCGGCCGACCGTCCTCCCACCCCAGCCGAGACCGCTTACGCGATAGCCCACACCCCTCGGCCACGTGCGACCACGTCAGATGCACCCGCAACGCCGAGCCGACTGCCCCCGGACCGTAGTTCCACGACTGCGGCGCCCAATTCCGCCACACCGCAGCCCCTATAGGCACCGCCGCAGCAGCAGGCGGCACCACCCACAACACCTCGGGCAGCATCCCTCTCCTTTCTCCGAGCAGCAACGTCCTTCGCACCAACTCATCCGCCCAGTCACGCACCGACCGGAGGTCAAGACACCTCCAACTGGTCCCGCTCCAAGCTGAGGAAGTCGACGGTGAGCTGTCGTCTCCCCACACCCATGTCCGCCGCCACCTGCTCCAAAAGGTCCCTCACGACAGCTGAGCGAGTTGCCCCCGGCACCACCGTCGTCCTCCCAGACGCCGTGATTCGCTTCCCCCCAGGCAGCGTGACCGTCAGCACAAAGTGAAACGGCGTCATACCACCTCCTGAGCCATCCGGAGCACCTCAACCGACTCCGCCGAGAACGCCACCCCATGACGGCCACTGGCCTCCCACGGAATCGCGGTCAACCCCGACACCCTCAGCGGCATCCCCAACCGCAAATGCGGAGGCGACTGCGCCGGAAACGAGATCAGCAACGCTTCCCCGTCCTGCTCGTCCACCTGGGCCAACACCTTGACCTGCCACAGCTGAACGCCCTGGGCATTGGTTTTCAGCTCACCCGTCTGCCGGTTCACCAACTTCGGCCGTACCGGCCCTGCCGCGATAAACACCATCCGCGAGACGTCCACCGGAATCGAACGCATGGAATAGCTCCTAACAGTTAGGTGTTAGGTCGACGTAGGAGTTGCCGTTGGGCCATACATCCACCTAACACAAAGGTAACACATAGAGGTTAGGTGTCAACAGGGCTTGAGGTGAGAGTTTTCCTAGCACCTAAGCGCTAAGGTCAGAAGGGCAGCAAGGGGGTCTGGATGGCACTACAAAAACCCAAAGCACGCTATGAACAGGTAGCTGATCAATTGCGGGACGCTATCAAGCGAGGCAAATATAGGCCAGGAGAGATGCTCCCCAGCCAACCGACGCTTGCTCGTGAATACGGACTTGCTCAGACGTCCATTGGCCGCGCCATCGCTCTCCTCAAACGAGAGGGCCTAGTCCGAGTCGAAGACGGTCGTGGGGCCGTCGTGCTCGAAGTTCCCACCGTCAAGCGGACTCGACGTGCCAACTATCAAGGCTCTGGTGGAAGCTTCGCCGAGGAGATGAGGAGAGCTGGCCTAGAGCCTCATACCCAATTGGACCCAGTTAAGGAAATCGTCCCCCCGCCAGAGATTGCTGATTACCTTCAGATCGGCAACGAGCGGGTCATGGTCCGCAAACGGCGGATGTATGCCGACGGGCGTCCCATGCAGCTAGCAACCTCCTACATCCCCATGTCTATCGCAGGAACGCTGGATATTGCCGTGCCCGATACCGGCCCCACCGGCATGTTCAAACGCCTCTCTGCTAGAGGCCACCGTGCCACTCGCTTCGTGGAGACTATCGAAGTCCGCTCTGCACGAACGAACGAGGTCGAGTTTTTCAACATCGCTGAGGCTGCACCAGTTCTTGAAGTAGTTCGTATCACCTACAACCAGAACGATACGCCCATAGAGACAGCAGTGAACGTTTTTCCAGCATCGCAATGGAAGCTGTCTTACGAATGGACCGTCAATGTCTGAGCCTCCTCGCCATTCAGTCAGCGTTACTGGAGTGGTTTTTGACAACGAAGGCCGAGTACTAGCAATCAAGAGGGCTGATGATGGACGGTGGGTCCCTCCTGGAGGAATCCTAGAACTCCACGAGGATCCAATGACCGGTGTCGTGCGAGAGGTCTTCGAGGAGACCGGGGTCAAGGTAAAACCCCAGAAGTTAATCGGGGTCTATAAAAACCTTCCCCTTGGCATAGTAAGTCTGGCCATTAAGTGCACGGTCGCCCCTGAATCTAAAGAACCACACCAGTCTGATGAGGCAGTAGAAGCCGCATGGATAAGCATCGAGGACGCTCGCAAGCGGATGCCGGAAGCCCGGCTAATCAGGGTATTGGACGCATTACGGGACGACGGCCCTTTCATTCGATGCCACGACGGGACCAAGCTCTACCAACCACAGTGTTGAGAAGTTTCTTTACGTCTTCAAGCCCGCGCCTGACGGCGCGGGGAGGCTGCCGAGGACAAGCCGAGTCTGGGTGACCTGGGGGCGTCCCGCACCGGAGCGGGACGCCTCTGTGCTCTCTGGAGTCTGGGGCTGTCCGGTGGCATGGGGTGACGACCGAAGCCGGGGTCAATTCTGGCGAGGGCGGTGAGGCTCCGGTGGTCGAGGGCTGAGGCAGGAGAAACCGGGTCGCTGTAGGTGAGTGGCTGAGGTAATGGCCACGGGTGGGCGGTCACCCCCGGGACTGTCTGGGGTGCCCCAGCGAGGGTCAGGAAGAACAAGGATCAAGGATTCCTTCGTAGTCATAAACCGATCCCGAGGGGATCGGCGTGAACAGGCCACCCTGAAGTCCAACAGCCCCAAAGCAGCAGAGGGAAGAGGGCAGACGCGAGGGTGAGAGGGTCAGGTGGTGGCAGGCCAGCGTTGCACGTCTCACGCATCCAGGCGTGGACCTTGTCCGGCTCCGAGCATTCTCCGAGCACGCAGGTGTTCTCGGGAAGTTGGCGCCGGCGCGGGGAAGCCCGCGCTCGCCAGCGTTCCGCGCGGCGCGGCTTCCCCGCGCCACGCCGTGCCCCGGCACGACGTTCGATTCGGCCAACAGGGCCAACCTTGAGAAAGGCCGAGCGAGGCAAAGGCCCAAGCCCAGGACCACACCCACCGCATCAGACCCACCCCATGCTACTGGGAAGTAGGACCAGGACAGCGCAGCAGCCAGGCGGTGAACAAGAGAGGGAAGGGCAGAGGAATAGAGCGCTGTAAGGGTTCAGGCTTCTCCTTGACGCCCCGCCCCACTCTCGGCGAGCTCGCGGCGATGACAAGGACAGCCAGAAAAAGAGAGGCATCCAGACGTTGCACATTCAGTGCACACAAGCCCCAGAAGAAGCCGGACGAAGCCGGAAACACCAAGCACGACTTCCCAGGTAAATAGCTATCTGAGAAATGGACCCCCTGGCCAGCCCACTACTGGATAAGGTCAAGGGGTCGTGGGTTCAAATCCCGCCGTCCCGACAGAAGACACGGTGTGAAGGTCCGCTACCGGAACTGGTGGCGGGCCTTCACACGTGTTCGGGCATCGGATGTCCCGGTTGTCTCGTGGTCGGTGCAGGTTCGGGAGGTCTGGCGTACCGGTTGTGCAGGCAGCAGGCTTCTCTCCCCCGCCAGCACGATTTGTGAGCGACATCACATATTGGATGTGACGGGCTCCTGCCCGGTGGGGTGGGGCAGCAGTGAAAGAGACGCCCGTCCCCCAGGGACAAGCAGCTTCCGAGATCCAAGGCAGTGGACTGCCCAGGGCCTCGCCTAGGGCGGTGATCCGCAGCGGTCGGCAGGCGCATCGTGGACCGATCTGTTCGTCGTCACCATTCCAGCCCGGGCAGCTCCGCCTCGGCATCCCCACGGCAAGGTCCCCTCAGCCTTCGGGGCGCTGAGTGCCTTCCAACCGCATTGCCGTGGACTCCGCTGCCCTGGAACACCAGTGACTCTGAGACGTCGGTCTTGTGCCCTGGGCCGCCCTGGTGCTGCCGGAGGGCACCTGCTGCCGTGGAGAGCACCCTACGCTGGTGCGGCCATCAGCGCGGTGCATGGTGCCCGCCGTCCCGTTGTCGTCCCTGCTGCCCGGCCCGTGTCCACCGGATGCCCCGGCTACGCTCGCGCACGTCGCCAGACGGACGCCAGAGGGTCACGAGGCTGCTGCTCCCGGTCTCGCAGCTTCGCAGGATTCCTCAATACTCGGTCCACTCGCGGCGCGTCCGATCGAAACTGCCGGAAGAACGTGGTGTGGGACCGCATGGAATCGTTGCTGTTCCCCTTCAGTCTGGGGGCGGACTCGGCTCGGCACTCTCGTGTTCTCCTGTTCTGGTCGCCGGTGCGTTCCGCTATGGCCGCGTGCCTGGGTGCTTCGGGAATCTGCCGGGTCTGCCCCTGGTGTGCTCAGCACTCCCTGCCTGGCGGGAAGAGCTTTTCGATGGGCTCTGCGCTGATCCGCTGGACCGCTCTTCCGAAGCTTGGGGAGGCTCGCCCGGCTTTCACGCTGCGGAGGGGTAGGGCTCGGTGGGGGTGTGTCGGCTATCCGGCCGCGAACTCGCTGGTGATCCGGTAGCCCACGCCGCGCACTGTCTCGATCAGCGACGGCAGCGCGAGCTTTCTTCGCAGGGAGACCATGTGCACGCCGAGGGTCCTCGTATCGCTTTCCGGGGTGTAGCCCCATACCTTGTGCATAATCTCTGCCCGGCTGACGACGTGCCCAGGGCGTTCAATCAAGACTCGTAACAGCTCGAATTCCTTGTAGGTCAGCGGTACTTTTCTGCCCCCGACTTCGACCTGGCGCTGGTTGAGGTCGACGCGCAGTGGTCCCACAACGGCAACGCCTCCCCGGTCCTGCCGGGGAATCCGGACTTCCGCGACCCTTGCTCTGCGGAGCACTGCTTCTACTCGGGCGGCCAGTTCCCAGGTGCCGCAGGGTTTGACCACGTAGTCGTCGGCGCCGAGTTTCAGTCCAAGCACGCGGTCCCGCTCGGTGGCCTTGACGCTGTGGAAAATGATGGGCACGGAAGAGCGAGAGCGGATCCTCTGGCAGACCTGGAATCCGTCGAGATCGGGAAGGGAGACCTCCAAGAGGACGACGTCGGCTTCCCTGTGGCGGGCCAGTGCTCCCGCTCCCGTGGCAGCGGCTCGCACGTCGAAGCCGGCCTCCTGCAGATCTTTCGATACCGCTCTTACCATTTCCTGATCACTGTCCACTAGCAATACGCGCACAACAACCTCGGATCAGAGCACTCTTGACAAAGGGAATGCGGACGAGGTACACCAAGAAATTCAACTCAAAAGTTCGCAACTAACCCAAACGATGACCAAACTCATATATGGGACTTTTGAAATCTTATCCTGATCACGAAGAGTCCAAATGTGACATAAATCACACACGTTGGCTGAACGATAAAATAGCTCGATCTTTCGCGCGCCTATCGAGGAATCAAAGCCCAGAAGGGGTCATTATCCGCGCGCTAGGGAAGCGACCGTAAGAAGACAATAAAAACCAGAGCTCTTCCGAAAGAAGACCAGATCCGGACGTCGGAACATCAGACAGGTGTGGATGATATTAGTTCCAAGAATCTGACCAATGGTCGATGATGTTTAGCAACCTGCAGCGCGCACTGAAAACACCGTCTTCTATCGAGCTCTCTTCCGCTCGACTACAGCCTTTCTGTGTACCTTCCCCACCGTTTCCTGGCCTCTCCCCCAACGGAATAGAAAAGCTCAGCGCCTGCGCGGACGCGCGGACGCTGAGCTGCACCCCTTACTGATGCTTGACGGCCCCAGCAGGTCGTCAGACGGTGGAGGGAAGGTTGTTCATCGCTTCAACGATGTATTTCTCCTCGTAGTCCAGATGGTCCTCCAGGAGTGCTACGAGCGACGCCAACTCCTTCTTCGTTTTCTCGGCATCTCCGTCGCCCGCCTCGGAAACAGTCGCCCTAATTCGAGAGATCAGATCGGCGACGACCGTGTGCTCCTGCCTCATCCGTTCTAGTTGCGGACGAAGCTCCGGGAACTGCTCCTCCAACGCGGGAAAGAACCGCTCGTCTTCAGTGACGTGGTGTCCGTGCAACTGGTGGCAGAAGTCGAGGCAATTCTTACGCAACTGGTACGCCAGGGTCGGGACGGTTTTCTCTCCCGAGTCCAGCTTGTCGCGCTCGTCGAGGAATTCCTCGATCTCTTCTTGGATGGCGCGAATCCACGAGCGCAGCTCGTTGTGCACCTGAACGAGCTTGTCGCCAAACCGAACCTTGGCGTTATCGGACATATTGGGGTTCCTCAATCATCTGTGAGCGGATATCGCGGGCGGATCCCCGGTAAGGGCTCTCTTCCCTAGCGCGACGCAGCGCCCTCCCCCACCACACGAGCTGGTCGAGCAGGTTCTGAGCCGCGACTGCACAAGCCTCGGGGGACTTGGGGCGTCCCTCCGAGTCGAACTGCTCCTCGACACTGTGGAAGCTCACGGTGTTCCGGACAGTGACGGCGTGGAGTTCCGTGAAGACCTGTCCCAAGTGCTCCACCGCGCGCAGCCCGCCAGACCTGCCCCCGTAGGAGACGAAACCCACGGGCTTGGCCTCCCACTCTGCGGTGTGCCAGTCGATCAGCGACTTCACGGAAGCGGGAAAGCTGCGGTTGTATTCGGGGACGACGAACACGAACATGTCTGCGCGGCGCAGCCGTGGAGTCAGCCGAGAGAGCACTTGGACTGTTGTGGGGTCGGGGTCGCGGTGCGGTTCAGGCGGCAGCGGGAAGACCGCGGTGTCCACCGTGTCGACCTCCAGCTCGGACCGCCCTGTGGTCTGCTCCAGGAACCACTGTGCGACGCACCCGCCGTTTCTGCCTTTGCGCGCGCTCGCCACCACCACTACGAGACGAAGGGGAGGCTCGCGTCTGCTCCCCTCGGCATGCCCCGCGGTGGGCCGACCTGTCCGGGAGATCACCTGAAATCACCGACGTGGTCGATCGCCCACTGGGCGAAGGTCCGGCCCCGTTTACCCGTGATGGGTTCCAGCAGGGAGATCTCGTGGGGGCGGTCGACAAGCTGCGCGAACATGTGGATCCGCGCCCGGGCCGCTCCGAGAGGGATTCCTGCGCGCACCCACTCCTCCACGGCCTCTTCCGCGGAGATCTCTTCGAAGACGATCTCGCGGCCCAGGGCTTCCCCGATCAGGCGTGCCCGCTCCTCATAGGTCACCGACTCGGGGCCGCTGAACATGGGCCGGGTGCCGAGCAGCTTGTCGGTGAGCAGGGCAAGAGCCGCCACCTCGGCGATGTCTTTTTCGTGGAGGGGGGCGGAGTGGACTCGGGCGAACGGCCCGCGGACCACGCCGCGCTCGCGGATCTGGTCCCGCCATTCCAGGGCGGTCGTGGCGAACCCGCCCGCAGGGCGGAGCAGCACCCATTCCAGGCCGCTGTCCACGACGACCCGTTCGAGCTCCCGGTGGCGGACAGCGATCGCGTTGCGGGGATTGTCGTCGAGGACGGAGTAGGACGAGAGGCCGACCAGGCGTCGCACCCCCGCCTCTTTGGCGCGGGCCACGATTTTCTCCGGTCCTTCCGGGAGGGCAGCGAGGTTGATGAAGACTGCTTCCACACCGTCCAGCGGCGGGTCGGTATTCGGCACAACTTCGACGGAAGGCGGCAGGGCCGCCTTCTCCGGGGTCCGGCTCACCGCCCGCACCTGGGCCCCGGCGTCGACCAGCATCTGGGTGAGCGGCCGTCCTACATGCCCGGTCGCCCCGGTCACCAAAATCATGGTCTCTCTGCCTTTCCTTGTGGGTTCATCGCACCGTCAACGGGGGCCGCTCTTCCCGCATGCTGCTGTTGTGGTGCGGCGGCCCCGTGCTGGAAAAGGGGGGTCAGCCTGCGGCAAGAAGGCTCTGCGTGTAGGCGAGACCGGCCTGTTCGAACTGCATGACCGCGTGTCCGGACACGGACCGGACGTCGCGCCAGTACCTCTGCAAGGGGTGGCTGTCGGCCTGTCCGCGGGTACCGCCGGTGCGGGCGAGCGCGTCGACGGCAGAGGTCAGCATTTCCAGGGCGAGGGCGGAGTCTCGCCTGCTCCGCTGCACGAGTTCGGGGGTGAACCGGCCTGCGTCTGCGGTTTCGGCGACCCGGTCCAGAAGGAGACGTGCCGCGTCGATCTGTCCCGCGGCGCGGGCGTAGGCGATCTGGTACGCCTGGTGTGAGGCTGCCCGGGGGCCGGCTGCGGGGCCTTTGAGCAGGGGCAGGGCCGCGTCGAGTGCGCCGAGCGCAGCCCCCAGCGCGGGGGTGACGAAGGTGAGGCCGTTGACGGCCAGGGTGGGTGCGTAGCGGCGGTCCCCTTCCGCGGTGCGCCCTTGCATGGCGTCTTCGCGAAGACAGGTGCGGTGGTCGGGGACGAAGGCGTCGTCGATGACGATGTCGTGGCTTCCCGTCCCGCGCATGCCCAGGGTGTGCCACGTGTCCTCGTAGGTGTAGTCGCTGCGCGGGACAGCGAAGAAGCGCGGTGGGCCGCCGTCGGATCCGGGTCCTTGCGCGGGCCCGGCGAGGAGGGCCCAGTCGGAGTACTCCACCCCGCTGGCGTAGGTCCACCGGCCGCTCAGGCGCCAGCCGCCCGCTACGCGGGTGGCGCGGCCGAGCGGTTTGACGACGCTGACGATCCGGACGTCGGGGCTGCTGCCCCACACTTCTTTCCGGCCTTCTTCAGGCAGGCAGGCGACGTAGCGGCCGGAGTGCCCGAAGAGCGAGGCGAGCCACCCGGTGGAGGGGCAGTGCCGGGACAGGTGGACCACGTGGCGGGCCAGGTCGGTGAAGGAACCTGCGGCTCCGCCGTAGTCGGCCGGCACTGACCAGCGGAAGAAGCCGGCGTCGGTGAGGAGGTCGATGGTCTCGGGGGGTACGCGTCGATCCAGGTCAGTTTGGGCTGCGGTAGCGGAAGCGAGGGCGGTGAGCTGTTCGATTGGGGGCGTCGGTCTGCGGCAGAGGGCATCGTGCATCCCTTCGGAAAGGGTGCGGCGACTTTCGCCGACGGGTTGATGCTAGAAAGCCTGGCACCAAAAAACAACCTCTTGTACGCTTTTTTGCATACCGACTGTCCGCTTTTTCATGGCGGCCTTCCCTGACGCCTGGAGTCTTTTATGGTCACCACGCCGCACTCACAGTCCACACAAAGCGCCCCTGAGCAGGCCGGTCCGCAGCAGACGCCTCGTACCGGCATCGCTCTCACCCTCATCGCGGCCACGCAGCTCATGCTCGTGCTGGACGGCACGATCATGAACATTGCGCTGCCGAGCGTGCAGACCGCGCTCGACATCCCGGCCGGGCGACTGTCCTGGGTAGTCAACGCCTACGCCCTGACCTTCGGCGGCCTCCTGCTGCTCGGCGGGAGGATCGGTGACCTTTGGGGGCGGCGGAGGGTCTTCCGTTTCTCGCTAGCCCTCTTCGCTGCTGCCTCCCTTGCCGGCGGGCTTGCCACCCAGGAAACGGTTCTCATCGCCGCCCGCGCCTGCCAGGGGGTCGCCGCCGCTATTGCCGCGCCCACGGCCCTCTCCCTGATCGCCACCACCTTTGCGGAAGGCCCCAGCCGCAACCGGGCCATGGGCGTGTACGGGGCGATGTCCGGCCTCGGCTCGATCATCGGCCTGCTGCTCGGCGGCCTCCTGACCGAATTCCTCAACTGGCGCTGGGTGCTATTCGTCAACATCCCCATCTGCCTGGCCGTCCTGGCCGGGACCGGAGTCCTGGTGGAAGGCTCCCGGGTCCGGGGACGGCTTGACCTTCCCGGCGCGCTCACCGGCAGCCTCGGGCTTCTCGTCCTCGTCTACGCCATCGTCCGCGGCGGGGATGCGGGCTGGTCCGACCCGGTGACCCTCGGCGCGGGCCTTGCCGCTCTGCTGCTCCTGTCCTGCTTCCTCGTCATCCAGTCGCGCAGCCCGCACCCGATGATGCCCTTGGGTCTGCTCCGCGACCGCAACCGGGGAGCCGCCTACGCCACGATGCTGCTGGTGGGCGGCGGCATGTTCGCCACCTACTACTTCCTCACGCTCTTCATGCAGCAGGTACAGGGCTGGGATGCGATGACCACCGGCCTGGCGTACCTTCCCTTCGCGACCGGCATGGGCGTGGCCTCGGGCATCCTCGGCCCCCGGCTGCTCGGCCGGTTCTCCCCCCGCACCGTGATCGTGCCCGGCCTGGCTGCCGCCACCCTCGGCATGGTGGTCTTCTCCCAGATCTCCCCCAGTTCCTCCTACCTGCTGCACCTCATGCCGGCGATGGTCCTCACCAGTGTCGGACTCGGACTGAGCGTCGTCCCCCTCACCTTGGGGGCGTTGAGCGGCGTCGAGCCCGGCCAGTCGGGTATCGCCTCAGGTATCCTCAACGCCGGCATGCAGGTCGGCGGGGCCCTCGGCCTAGCAGTGCTGAGCACCGTGGCCCTGACCGGAACGCACTCGCTCCTCCCCGACGCCACTGCTCTTCTCCAGCAGGGGCGACAGCAGGGAGAGATCGCTCTGGTCGTGCAGGCATCCGAGGCACTCACCCACGGCTTCGGCTGGGCTTTCCTCGTCGGTGCCGGCCTTTACGCCCTTGCCCTGCTCCTCGTCGCGTCCCTGATGACCACACCAGGCCCCGCCGCCCGACCGGACAGAAAGGCCTGACCTGGGAGAAGACCTGCGGCGCGTCCTTGCAGGGGCCTGCAAGGACGCGTACCGGTATCTAGGTGGGACAGGCACACTCCAAGAACGGAAGGCGGTAGCGCAATGACTGGCCAGGTGTCATGGGACCACGATCCCCTTGCTTCACCGGACTCACCTGACAAGCGCCCGTGGACGGCCAAAGGGCTGCGCGCCCGGCGGCGGATCCTGGCCGCGGCGCGGAAGTGTTTCGCCGAGGTCGGCTACGAGAAGGCGACACTCCGCATGATCGCCGCGGAGGCGAACTCCGACAAATCCTCGGTCATCAAGTATTTCGGCAGCAAAGAGCAGCTTTTCCGCGAATGCGTGTACTGGACGATCCCCATCGACGAACTCACCGCGGACGCCCCCGACCAGTCTGCCGAGAACTATTTGCGTTCCATGCTCTCCGCTTGGGCGAGGGACCCCCACAGTCCCATGGCGGTGCTGCTGCGGGTGAGCATGACCAACAAGGAGGCGGCTGACCTGCTGCGCTCGCATATCACCACGCATTCCGTGGAACGGGTGATGAAGCACATGAAAGGACCCGACCCTGAGCTGCGGGCCGGACTCTTCGCCGCCATGATGATGGGAATCGCCAGCGGCCGCTATCTGCTGCGCATTCCCGGCCTGGCCGAAGCGGAACTGGACGATGTGCTCCGAGTGGCTGCTCCCGCTATCCGTGCCCTCATCGCCGTCGAGGAGGGCACAGACAGCACAGAAGAAAAGCAGGACAGAACTTGACCTGTTCCGATGCTCACCCGGCTAGGTGCCCGGCTGACGCTAGCGCAGCCAGCGCGGACTCCCATGTGGCGACCGTGTCCCCGCGTTCCGAAGGAAGCGTGGAGACGACCCGGCTGCTCCCCTCCAGCACGGTAGGCAGCCGCCGTGCCGCGGCGGCAAGGCCCTTGCCCGGTCCGACTTCCACATAGGTGTGTGCGCCGCGCCGGTCGAGCGCCTGCAACGCCGGCCAAAACAGGACAGGCCGCGACATCTGCGACGCCCAGAATCCGGGGTCGAGCGCCTGTTGTTCAGTGACCGGTTCTGCGGTCAGCGAGGAGACGAGGGGAATCGCGGGACTGTTGCGCTGCTCGGCGGCGATAGCCTCCTGGAACACGCGTGCCGCTTCAGCCATGGCAGGCGAGTGGAACGGCTGTGCGGTTCTGACCGCACGCGTCGTCATCCCTTTGGCTTTGAGGACCGCGTCGGTGGCGGCGAGCTCAGCCTCCGGACCGGCCAGGACCGTCTGGGCGGCCCCGTTGACGGCGCCGACGGCCACCCCCGCACGGGCGCACTCGGCGGGGATGAGCGGTTCAACGGTGTCAGGGGCTGCCGCCACCGCCAGCATGCCGCCACGGGGCGCCTTCCCCAGGGACGAGGAGCGGGCCGCAAGGATCCGGGCGGCCGCGGGAAGATCCCACACGCCGGCGAGGGTTGCCGCACACAATTCGCCGATGCTGTGGCCGAGCAGGACGGCTGGTCGCAGGCCCCGGTGCTCCAGGCTTTTCGCTGCCGCGTAGGCCACCCCGAACAGTAAGGGCTGGGCGTTGAGGCCGTCGTGGACACCGTCGGCGGGCTCGCCGGTCAGCCACAGTTCCCGCAGCCGCTCCCCGTCCGCGCCGAGCAGCTCCAGGAACTCGTCCATCACCTCGGTGAACACCCGGTCGTATCCGTGGAGCGCCGCCCCCATCCTCCGGTATTGGGCGCCTTGCCCGGGAAGGAGCAGCGCCACAGGGGGTGCGAGGACATGCTGGTTCACTGCGCCACCCCCACGACCTGGCCCACCGTGGCGTCGTTGGTCAGCATGTCCAGCAGGGCGCGGGCAAGATCAGCGCGGGTGATCGAAGTGCCGTTGGGCACGTTCGATCCCAGCGCGCTCCGATAGGTGCCGGTGCCGGGCCCGTCCAGCAGCCGCGGCGGACGCACCACCGTCCAATCCAGCCCTGAGGCCGCGAGTTCTTCCTCCATTTCTGCCAGGTCGGCGTACTGGGGGGCGAAGGCGAGACGGACCAGGGGGGTGAGGAGGAAGCGGATAGCGAACTTCTCTCCCTTGGGGGACGGTCCGACCGGGGCCGCGCTCACCACCAGGATTCTGCGGGTTCCGCTCTCCTTCATGGCGCTCACCACCGCCCGGCTTGCCTGGGCGACGATCCCCGCTTCCCGGTTGCGGCGCGCGCCGAGCGCGGACAGCACCGCGTCCTGTCCGTAGAGCAGGGGGCGCAGTGCCTCGACCGACGTCACGTCCGCTTTGACCGTGGTCAAGGCTTCGTGTTCCAGGGAGATTCGGGAGGGGTCTCGGGCTACTGCCGTCACCTGGTGCCCTCGTTCCAGCGCCTGGTGCACCAGGTGGGTTCCCGTCCGCCCGGTGGCGCCGAACACGATGAGTTTCATGGTTCTGCTCCGTTCTTTTTTGCGGTGCCCCGGATCAGGCCGCTACCGCCCACGGGGGACGGTCTTCGATCTCGACCACCGCGCACGTCCAACTGAACCCGGCGCCTACCCCGGCCATGAGGATCCGCTGCCCAGGCTGGGCTGCCCCGCTTTCCACCAGATAGGTGAGTCCGGAGAACTGGTCTCCTGCGCCGAGGTGCCCCACGGTTCGGCCCCAACGCCAGGTCGAACGCTCCGGGTCGATTCCGAAGGGGACGAAAAAAGTGGCGGACAGCCGCCGTCGCCCCAGGTGGGGAAGGACGAACCAGTCGATGTCGGCCAGTTCGGTGCCTGAGCGGGCCAGCGCATCCTTCACCGCTTGGCGCTGCCCGTCCGCCATCTGCGCGAGGGTGAAGGAGCGTCCGGCCTCCGCGATGAACTCGTCTTTGCAGGCGCCCAGGTCGACCCGGTCCCGGTAGGTGAAAGGGACCGTGCCGAAGGGTGCCGTGCCGCGGTGCATGGCCTCCAGTTCGGGACGCGAGGTCGACGCGATGCTGAGCAGTCGGGCGAACCCGCGTCCCCGGGTGAGGAGCAGGGCAGTGCCCCCGTCGGCGTAGACGGTGCCGGGATCGCTGTTCCACCGGTCGAAGCCCGGCGGGGAGAAGCGGTCGCCGGTGGTGATGAGCACGCTGGAGGATTCCGGGGCGGCTGCGAGGTGGGTGGCTGCGAGGTCCATGGCCCCCATGCCGCCGTTGGACACTTGGCCCAGCCAGAAGGCGGGGCAGTCGTTGCCTACGGCGGCCCGCTGCACGTAGGAGGCGGGGGCCCACAGTTCTTGGCCCTGGTAGTAGATGCTGGCGTGGAGGACCAGCCGGATGTCGCTGGGGGAGGCGCCGGAGCGCGCCATGACGATCCGGGCGGCGCGGGCTGCCATCTCCGGTCCGGACAGCCCGTCGGACACGGTCACGGATTCCACGCCGAGCTGTTCTTCCGTGCCCGGCGGGCATTCTCCGCGGGCTTCGGCATCCTTGGTCCGCACGCGGCGCGGCAGCCACGATGCGCTGGCGGCGATGCTGATCCCCGTGCTCACCGGTCTGCCTCCGGCGCGTCCACGATCTCGCACACGAGGTCTCCTTGCGCGACCGGTGTGCCGGCTTCCACGGCGAGCCCGCGGACGATCCCGGCGCGGTGGGCGGTGATGGGCTGCTCCATTTTCATCGCTTCCACGAGGAGGAGGGTGTCTCCCGGCTGTACAGCGTCCCCGTCGGCGACGACGACCTTCACCACGGTTGCGGGGGTGGGCGCGGTTACCGCGGTTCCGGCGCGGGACCCGCCGCGCGGGGGCGGGCTGGTCCTCGCTGCTCGGCGCGGGCGAGGGAGGACAGCGGTGGTGGACCGTGCCGTGGGCACGCTGACTTCGAACCGCTGGCCGTTGACCTCGACCAGGACCCGTTCGCGGGATTCGCTGGGGGGCGCCTGCGCGGGTGCCGTGCCCCGGGGTAGTTCTTCAAGCAGGTGGAAAGGGAAGCTGGTTTCCACCCAGCGGGTGTGGATGCGTGGCACGTCCGCCGTGAATTCCGGGGTGTCCAGCAGGGCCCGGTGGAACGGGAGGAGGGTGGGGACGCCGGCGACCGTGACGTCGGCGAGGGCGCGCCGTGCCCGGGCGAGGGCGTGTGCGCGAGTGTCCCCTCGGACGATGAGTTTCGCGATGAGCGAGTCGAAGTGCGGGGGGACGGTGTCGCCCTGCTGGTATCCGGTATCCACTCGGATTCCCGGTCCGGTGGGAAAGACGAGCTGGTCGAGACGGCCCGCGACCGGGGCGAAGCCGCGGTGGGGGTCTTCCGCGGTGATGCGGAACTCCACGGCATGGCCGTGCACCGGGAAGTCGGTGCGTTCCAGCCGCTGCCCGTCGGCGATCCGGAGCATTTCCTGGACGAGGTCGACCCCGGTGACTTCTTCGGTGACGGGGTGCTCCACCTGCAGTCGGGTGTTGACTTCGAGGAAGGACAGGGTGCCGTCCTCCGCCAGGAGGAACTCGCATGTGGCGGCACCCACGTATCCGGTTGTGCGGAGGATGGCTGCGGACCCTTCGCGGAGGAGCTCCCACTGGTGCGGGGTGAGCCCCGGCGCCGGGGCTTCCTCCACGAGCTTCTGGTGGCGGCGTTGGATCGAGCAGTCTCGGGTGGACAGGACGGCGACATTGCCGTGCGCGTCGGCCAGGCACTGGGTTTCTACGTGGCGCGGGCGGGCCACGTAGCGTTCCACGAAGCAGTCTCCGCGGCCGAAGGCGCTGGCGGCTTCGCGTACCGCTGCTTCCAGCAGCTCGGGAATCTGCCGGGTGTCGTGGACGATGCGCATCCCGCGGCCGCCGCCCCCGTGGGCGGCTTTGACCGCGACCGGGTATCCGTGGCTGCGGGCGAAGTCGGCGACTTCTGCTGCTGTGGTCACGGGCCGACCGGTTCCCGGCATGACGGGGACTCCCACGTCGCAGGCGATGCGGCGTGCGGCGACCTTGTCGGCGAGCAGTGCGATCGTTTCGGCGCTCGGACCGATCCAGGTGAGTCCGGCCTCGCGCACAGCCTGGGCGAACGCGGCGTTCTCGGCGAGGAACCCGTACCCGGGGTGGACTGCATCTGCTTTGCTGGCGGCGGCTACGGCAAGGAGTTTGCTGATGTTGAGGTAGGTGTCGGCTGCGGTCTCGCCGTGCAGCGCGTAGGCTTCGTCGGCGGCGCGGACGTGCAGGGCGTCCCGGTCCGCGTCAGCGTACACGGCGATGCTGACCAGTCCTGCCTCCCGACACGCGTGGGCGATCCGCACCGCGATCTCTCCACGGTTGGCGATCAGGACTCTACGCACGTGTTCCTCCTGTCTGCACGGTCTTCGCGCGGTCCAGGGCGGTGTGGAGGACGTCCTGCCAGGCAGCGCGTCGGCGGATGGCGGTGCGGTATCTGGCGATGGCGCCTTTGCCGCCCACGGTGAGGGCCCCGGTGATCCGCTCGCCTGTGCGGTAGAGGCAGGCGAACTCTCCCCGGGCGGGGTCGCCGACGACGGCGGTCTCGTCGGCGGTCGGCTCTCCGATGAACTGGATCCGCCGGCCGTACCAGTCGCTCCAGAAGTAGGGGATGGACGCGTGGGGGGTGTCCGGTTGGCCGGTGGCGATCCCGCGGGCGACGGCGGCTGCCTGGTGGGCCGCGTTCGTCCAGTGTTCGACGCGGACTTTCCTGCCCAGCCACGGGTTGAACCAGCGGGCAACGTCCCCCACCGCGTACACCCCGGGCACGGTGGTGCGCAGCGCGGCGTCGCATTCCACTCCGTCGGTGCACGCGACACCTGAGCCTTTCAGCCACTCCGTGTTGGGGTGGGAGCCCACGCCGACGACGACCGTGTCGGCTTTGAGGACAGATCCGTCGGAGAGCAGGACTTTCTCGACGCGTCCTGTCCCGTCGAGCGCGGTGACGGTCACCCCGCAGCGGAGTTCGGTGCCGTGGGCGCGGTGCAGGGCGGCGCAGAGGCGTCCGGCTGTCTCCCCCAATGCTGCGGCGAAGGGGACGTCCCTGGCTTCGACGATGGTGACGTGCAGGCCCAGGGTTCGCGCGCTGGAGGCAACCTCGGAACCGATGAAGCCTCCGCCGACGACCACGACGCGGCGGGAACGGGCCAAGGATTTCCGCAGCGCCCTGGCGTCAGCGACCGTGCGCAGCAGGTGCACTCCGGCGAGGTTGGCGGCCCAGCCGGGGGTGCGGGGCCGCACCCCGGTGGCGATGACGAGCGCGTCGTAGGGGATGGTGTGGCCTCCCGCGTGGACGGTCCGGGACCGGGGGTCGAGCGTGTGGGCGGCCACCCCCAGGCGCAGGTCGACGTCCAAGTCGCGGCGCAGGTCGTCGGCCGGGCGGTACACCGGTGTCTGCGGTTCTTCGCGGTCTTCCAGGAAGCGGGTGGACAGCACGGTGCGGTCGTAGGGGGCCACGGGTTCGTCGCCGATCAGGGTCAGCTCGCCGTCGAATCCGGCGTCCCTGGCCCCCTCCACTACGCGCAGTCCCGCCAGCGACGCCCCGACGACGACAAGCCGTCTGGTGCGGGCGGGCGCGGTCATTGTGCCCTCAGAGCGCTGACCGGGCAGGCGCGGACTGCGCGCATCGCGTCGTCCTCGTAGCCTTCGGGCACTCGTTCCCCGTCGAAGAGGGTGACCAGTTCGCCTTCGTCGTCGAGGCGGAAGAGCGAGGAGGCCACTTCCTCGCACAGCCCGTGTCCTTCACACCGGGCGTAGTCGACGTGGATGTCCATCGGTCTCCTTTCCGCGTCATCGGCCAGGTCAGGCGGAAAACTCGACGGGCAGGGTCGTCATGGCGCGAATCGTGTTGTGGACCCGCCACGTGGGCTGTCCCACTTCGATGCGGGCGACTTTGCGCACGAGGGCGTTGAGGAGGGAGTGGCCTTCGAGGCGGGCCAGTCCTTGTCCGACGCATCCGTGGATGCCGTGGCCGAACCCGACGTGGGTGTTGGCGTTGCTGCGGGTGACGTCGAAGGTGTCGGGGTCTTTCCAGTGGCGTTCGTCCCGGTTAGCTGAGGCGTAGACCATGAGTGCCCGGCTGCCGCGGGCGAGGGGGATGCCGCCGATCTCGGTGTCTTCGGTGACGTATCTGGACAGGGCGCGGATGGGGGCTTCGTAGCGGATGGACTCGTTGAGGACGTTGGGGATGAGGGAGGGGTCTTCTCGGACCATGCGCCACTGGTCGGGGTTTTCGCCGAGCTGCCACAGCATGGTGGACAGGGCGGAGACGGTGGTGTCGAGGGACGGCACCAGGTAGTCGCCGATGAGTGCGGGGAGGAGCTGCTTGTCGACTTCTCCTTTCTCTGCGGCTTCGACCAGGGCGGCGCCCCAGCTTCCAGGGGCGAGCCGTCCTGGGCGGACGATCTCGGCCATGTACTCCCACATGCCTTTGAGCGTGGGCAGGTCGCGCAGCGCCCGTTCGTTCATGGGGCCGAGGGCTTGGAATCCGGCGGAGGCCCAGTCGAGGAAGTGTTCGCGTCCTTCAGCGGGCCAGCCGAGGAGGTCGGGGACGACGGACAGCGGGAAGATCTGGGCGAAGTCGCGGACCCCGTCGAAACGGCCGAGTTCCAGGAGGTGGTCGATGAGGGCGTCGGCGCGCTCCTGGAAGTAGTCGTGGTGTTTGCGGAGTGCCCTGGGGGTGAGGGGGCCGCCCATCACGCCGCGCACATGGTCGTGGTAGGGCGGGTCGCTGACGAGGGCGCTGCCCTTCATTTTCTCGTTGAGGGGGTCGTTGAGCGCCACACCGTAGCCGGAGGCGAAGGTGCGGTGGTCGTGGAGGGCCGCGTAGACGTCGTCGTAGCGGGTGACGGCCCACACCTGGTAGCGCTCCAGCCACACTGCGGGGGCGGTGTCGCGGAGCCTGCGGTAGGTGTCGTACGGGTTGAGGATGACTTCTTCGGAGTAGAAGTCGAGGTCGGTGGAGGGGGCGAGGGTCGTCATCGGGTGCCTTTCTGCGTGGTTGGGCAGGGATGCGGAGTCAGAGAAGGGAGCCTCCGGTGGCGTCGATCCAGGCGCCGGTGATCCATCCGGCTTCGGGGGAAGCCAGGAAGGCCACGATCGGTGCGATGTCGGCGGGGGTGGCGAGCCGTCCGAAGACGGAGAGCTGGGAGAGGGAGCGGCGGACGGCGGGGTCGGCTAGTCCCGGATGCCCGGTGTCTACGACTCCGGGGGCGACGGTGTTGACGGTGATGCCGCGCGGGCCGAGGTGTTTCGCGAAGTGGAGAGTGACCATCTCCAAGGCGGCTTTAGCCATCGCGTTGGCGACTTCGGGCGGGTTGGCGAACCGGGTGAGTCCGCTGGAGATGTTGATGATCCGGCCCCCGTCGGGGATGAGGGGTTCCAAGGCGCGCACGATGTGGAGGGGTGCTTGGGCGTTGACCCGCATGAGGTGGTCGACGTCGGCCGGGTCGAGGTCGGAGGGCGGGGCGGTCACCTCGGTGGCGGCGTTGTTGACCAGGATGTCTACTCGTGGGGCGGTTGCTGCGCCGAGGACTGTGGCGAGCTGTTCGGTCAGGGCGGAGCGGAGGCGTTCCCCGTCGTCCGGCCTGCCGAAGAGGGTGTGGACGGCGACGGCTGTCCCTCCCCGCTCCGTGATCTCGTGGACGACTTGGTCGGCTTGGTCCGCGCTGAACCCGTAGTGGACGGCGACGGTCGCTCCTTCCTGGGCCAGCCGGTGGGCGATGGCTTTTCCGATGCCTCGGTCGGCTCCGGTGACGAGCGCGACTTTTCCGTCACATCTGCCCATGGGAGTCCTCCTGGCCGGTGGTGAGGGTGGGGACGGGGCGGGGGTCGGCGGGGAACCACCGGGCGAGTTCCGGTGCTGGATCGGTGTCGGCTGTTCCGGCGGCCGCCGTGTACCCGTCGGGGCGCAGCAGCAGCCAGCCTGCTTTGCCCCGGTCGAGCAGCACGCCCCGCCCGGTCGCCAGCAGGGTGCGCAGGCGTTCCTGGTCGGCGGGGCCGAGCAGGTCGGGTGGGAGTCGGCGGCCGACTGCCGGGTCTGGAGGGGTGGGCGAACCGTAGCGGATGTGGAGTCCGCTGATCCGCAGGGCGAGCTGTCGGCGTACCGCCGGGTATGCCATGAGTTCCGCGAGGAGGGTGCGCAGCGGTTCCACTTCGGGGCCGCCGAGCAGGAGCAGGGTTTGCGCTCTGATGAGGGCGAGGGTGCGTGCCGCTTCGGGTCTGCGTTCCTCGTCGTAGCTGTCGAGGAGCCAGTCGGGGGCCCGTCCGGTCACGTGCGCCGCCAGTTTCCAGCCGAGGTTGAAGGCGTCGTGCAGGCCGAGGTTGAGCGCTTGGCCGCCCACGGGCATCTGCCGGTGCGCGGCGTCCCCTGCCAGGAGGATCCGCCCGTTGCGGTAGCGGGTGGCGTGCAGGCACGTGTCGTCGAACCTGTCGGCCCACACCACGCGGGCTCCGGACAGGTCGTCCCCGGTGACGTCGTGCCAGGCGTCGATGATGTCGTCGAGGGCTGGGGGCCCGGCGTCGTTGGCGGGCCCCCAGTTGCGGCGGTGGACCATGATGCGGGTGAGGCCGCTGGGGTCGGTGGCTGAGACGGCGAGGCCGCGGGGATGCCGTTCGAACCGTCGCGTGGGGACGTCGACACCGGTGAGGTCGGCGCGGAGCAGGTGGCGTTGGGGTCCGGTGCCGGCCAGGTCGAACCCGCCGACTCGGGCCACCGTGCTGTCTTGGCCGTCGCAGCCCACCACATAGTCGGCGCGCACGGTCTCCGGACCGGACGGGCCTTCGAGGCGGGCTTCCACCCCGTCCGCGTCTTGGCGGAGGCTGCGCAGCGCGGTGCCCCGGCGCACTACGGCCCCGAGGCCGTGGACCCACCCGGTGAGGACCGCTTCGAGCCTGGTCTGCGGGACCTTCCACACGCCGGCCCGGGGCGAGGGCACGTCGCCGAGGTCGAGGGGAAGTCCCGCGAAGTGCCCGGTGCGCACGGGGTCGGGGGGACCAAGCGCGGTCAGCAGGCCGCGCTGGTCGAGCAGTTCCGCGCTCAGCGCGTGCACCGTGGATGCGCGGGACTCGGTCATGGGTGTTGCGCGCTGCTCCACCACCTCGACCTGGGCTCCGCCGAGGCGGAGTTCGCCGGCGAGAGCCAGGCCTACGGGCCCGGCCCCCACTACGAGTACCTGCGTGGATCTCATGTGTCAGTCCCGTCCCCTGTCCGAGTGGTCGCGGCTCAGCGGCGTTCCTCGGCGTAGGCCTTGGCCAGTCCGAGAGTGGCTCGGCTGTTGGCGCCTAGCGCTTCCCGGACTGCTTTCCGGGCCTGAGCCAGGTCGGCTCCTGCTCCGAGCACGTCGGTGATGCGGTCGGTGTTGATCACCACGGTGTGCTGCGAGGTGGCGATGGTGCTGTCGCCGTCCTCGACGAAGGTCCAGCGCCCGGTGTGCAGGGACAGCAGGGCGGGCAGGACGAGCTGTTTGTAGACGATGCGCTGGTTGTCGAGGCAGACCCGCACCGACCGGGTGGTGTGGGTGGTGCCGTCGGTGCTGCGGGTGTCCATTTCGAGGATCTGCAGGCCGGGGGTGTCTTCAGTGAGTTCCACCCGGGCCACGTGGGGCAGGCGTTCGGCCCACAGGTCGGCCCGGTTGATGAAGTCGAAGAGGTCCTTGGCTGACCCGTGGACGCGGACGCTGTCTTCGAAGCTGAGCAGTCGGTCGTCGCCGCTGGCGAGGGTTTCGACCCCGGTTTTGAGGGCGGCGAGTTCCGCGGTGCTGTTGCGGTCGACGGCTTGGCTGATCCACTCCAGTTTCTCCGGGTCGTCGTCGACGGCCCGGTAGTCGTGGAGGAGCACGACCCGGCAACTGTGCTCGTCCAAGGGCTCGAGGATCCAAGATCCGCCCATGGCGGCGACGGGGGGTGCGGAGACTTCCTGGCGGAAGTCGATCCGCCGCGCGGCGGGGTCGAGAGTCCGGCGCGACGTCCACCCTTTGACGTCGCCGTTGGCGGTCGCCCAGATGCGGATGCGTTCCTGGTTTCCGGAGTGTTCGATCCGTTCGGCGTGGATGGTCGGTGGGAAGAGCTGCGGCCACTGTTCGACGTCGGCGATGAGCTCGTAGACCCGGGCTGCGGGGGCCTGCACGACAATGGTGTGGCGGTCTTCCCGGGATCCGGTCGGCTGCATGGTGTCTGTCCTCTCTGTGGTGGTCAGAAGTTGCCGAGGCCGCCGCAGACGTTGAGTGCCTGTGAAGTGATCGACGCTGCGGTCTCGGTGGTGAGGTAGCCGACCAGTCCGGCCACTTCTTCGGGGGTGGAGTAGCGGCCGAGCGGGATTTTGGCTTGGAATTTCGCGAGGACTTCGTCCTCGCTGATCTGCCAGGCTTGGGCGTAGCGCTGCCGAACCGCTTCCGCCATGGGGGTTTCCACGTAGCCGGGGCATACGGCGTTGACGGTGATCCCGGTGGGCGCGAGTTCGTTGCCGAGGGCTTTGGTGAATCCGACGACGCCGTGTTTGGAAGCGGAGTAGGGCGCGCCCAGGACCACTCCTTGCTTGCCGGCGGTCGAGGCGATGTTGATGATGCGTCCCCAGGAGGCTTCGCGCATTCCGCCGGTGGTGAGCACTTCCCGGGTTACGCGGAACACACTGGTGAGGTTGGTGGCGAGGACGTCGTCCCACAGGTCGTCGGGGATGTCGGCGGTGACCCCGCCTCCCCCGCGTCCCGCGTTGTTGACGAGGATGCCGATGGTGCCGAAGCGTTCGACCGCGGCGCGGACCATGGCCCGGATGTCGTCGAGGGAGCGGACGTCGCAGGCTTGGCCGTCGACGGGGAGATTCCCGTTGTCGGAGAGTTGTTTGGCGGTTTCCGCTACCCGTTCCCCGTTGCGGGCGCAGATGAAGACACGGTGGCCCCGGTTGGCCAGTTCTCGGGCCACAGCGAGCCCGATGCCGCTGGTGGCTCCGGTGACGATCGCGGTTCGAGGTGTGGATGTCACGTTGAATCCTCCGAGAACGATCAGGGTCAGGCGGCGGCCGTCATGCGGTTGACGAGGTCGATGAGCGCCCGCGGGGTGAGTGCCGCGGCGAGGTCTTCTTCAGCGATGCGGATTCCGTAGGCCCGTTCGATGCGCGCCCCGGTTTCCATCAGGGCGAGGGAGTCGTAGCCCAGTTCTTCGAATTCCGTGTCCAGGGCGTCGTCGCTGATGGCTGTGCTTCCGTCGGCTCCTGCGGCCTCGGTGAGGATGCGGCACAGGTCAGCAAGGGTGAACTCGGTTGTGGACATGGGTGTCTCCTTCGGGAACGGCCCGGAGCATCCGGGCGGGCAGGGTTAGGCCGCGCGGAGGACGAGGGCGGAGTTGAAGCCGCCGATTCCGCGGGCGACGATCAGGGCGATGCGGACGGGCAGGCTCCGAGGGGTTTCGGTGACCAGGTCCAGCCCGAGGTCGGGGGCGGCGGTGGCGTTGATGGTGGGTGGGATGACGCCGTCGCGGATGCTGAGGAGGGCTGCGGCAGCGTCGAGCGCGACCGCCCCGGAGAAGAGGCGTCCGGTCATGGTCTTGGGAACGGTGACGGGGACGGCCCCTTCCCCGAAGACGGCGTTGATGGCTGCGGCTTCGATCCGGTCGAGTTCCGGGATGGCGGCGCCGTCGCAGAAGACCACGTCGACTTCGTCGGGGTGGACGTCCGCGTCGGCGAGGGCGCCGCGCAGGGCCGCTTCCAGGGTGCTGGGACGGCCGCTTCCGGGAGGAGGGTCGAGCGTGGCGGCGTGGCCCGCGACAACCCCGTAGATGCGGGCGCCGCGGGCCCGGGCTGCGGTTTCCTCTTCGAGTACCAGCAGTGCTCCGCCTTCCCCGGGCACGTGCCCTCGGGCGTCGGCAGAGAACGGGAGGTAGGCGCGGCGGGGGTCGTCCGCGGTGCTGACCCGTCCCGAAGCGAGGTGGGCGATCCACCCCCAGGAGCACAGGGAGCTGTCGACACCCCCGGCGAGCATGACACGGGCGCCTTTGCGGATCTGCCGGCGGGCGTGGGCGATCGCGTCTGCTCCCCCGGCCTGGTCGGAGACGAGGACTCCCGTGGGGCCGCGCATCTGGTGGCGGATGGAGATCTGACCGGTGTTGACCGCGTAGAACCAGGCGAACGACTGGTAGGCGCTGACGTAGCTGGCGCCTTTGGCCCACAGGTTGCGGAGTTCCCGTTCACCGAACTCGTAGCCGCCTGAGGAGCTGGCCGTCACCACTCCGGCGGAGAACTCCGGCAACTGGGCGGGGTCCAGGCCCGCGTCGTCCCATGCCCACTGGGCGGCGGCGAGCGCCATTCTGGTCATGTGGTCGGTCTGCGGCAGGAGACGGCCGGGCAGGTGGTCGGCGGCGTGGAATCCGACGACTTGCCCCGCGAGCGAACTGGGGTATCCGCTCGCGTCGAACTTGGTGATCGGCGCGATGCCGTTGCGGCCTTCCAGGGTGGCCTTCCAGTAGTCGTCGACGCCGAGGCCGGTGGGGGCGATCACTCCGAGTCCGGTCACCACTGTGGTGGTCATGGGAGCCTCCTGTCCGCTGTGGTGAGGACCATCGCGCTTTGGAAGCCGCCGAAGCCGCTGCCTACCGTGAGCACCGTGTCGACTCGGTGCTCACGCGCGGTGATTGGCACATAGTCGAGGTCGCACTCGGGGTCGGGTTCGGTCAGGTTGGCTGTCGGCGGCACGATGTTGTCCCGCATGGCCAAGAGGCAGGCGGCGATTTCGATGGAGCCGATCGCGCCGAGGGAGTGGCCGATCATGGACTTGATGGAGCTGACCGGTGTCCGGTAGGCGTGGCTGCCGAGGGCTTTTTTGAAGGCGGCGGTCTCGTGGCGGTCGTTCTGTTTGGTGCCTGAGCCGTGCGCGTTGATGTAGTCGATGTCGTCGGGGTTGACGCGTGCCTCGTGCAGCGCGACCCGGATGGCTTCCGCCATTTCGTGGCCGTCCGCGCGGAGCCCGGTCATGTGGTAGGCGTTGGACCGGGTGGCGTAGCCTGCGAGTTCGCCGTATATGCGGGCGCCGCGGGCCCGGGCGTGCTCGCGTTCCTCGATGACGAACATGGCGCATCCTTCACCGAGGACGAAGCCGTTGCGGGTGCGGTCGAACGGGCGGGACGCGGTGGCGGGGGTGTCGTTGCGGGGTGAGGTCGCCTTGATCGCGTCGAAGCAGGCCGAGGTGATGGGGGTGAGGGGGGCGTCGGTGCTGCCGACGACGACGGCGTCGACGATGCCTTCTCGGACCAGGTCGGCGGCATAGCCCACCGAGTCCAGTCCAGAGGTGCACCCGGTGGACACCACGGTGGCTGGTCCTTCCGCCCCTACCTCCCAGGCCACGTCGGTAGTGAACGAGCTGGGCACGAAGTGCCGGTAGAGGTCGGTGACCGCGGGGTCGTAGCGGACGGGGTCAAGCTGTCCGTCGTCGCTGGACAGCCGGTACTGGTTTTCCAGGCTGGTGGATGCGCCGACGGCGCTGCCTACGACCACGCCGACCCGGTCTGGGCGGTCGATGGTCAGGCCGCTGTCCGCCATGGCTTCGCGGGTGGCGACGACAGCGAACTGGGCGGCCCGGTCCATGGTGCGGGCCTGCTGGGCGGTGAGTCCGTGCTCTTCGGGGTGGAAGTCGACTTCGGCGGCGATCCGGGACCGGAAGACGCTCGCGTCGAACAGGGAGATGGGGCGGGTCGCTGTCCTGCCTTCGGTCAGCAGGTTCCAGAAGGCCTGCGTGCCTATCCCGCCGGGTGCGATCACCCCGATGCCGGTGATGACTACGCGTCGTGTCATGCTGCTCCTCGTGCTGTTCGCCGGGCTGTGTGGGGGCCTCGTGCTCAGGAGGAGGCGGACCAGTGGTAGAAGCGGGTGGCGACAGCGTCCGCGGGGAACGCCACGTGTCCGGGTCGTAGGCGGTGATGAAAGGCCTGAGGTCGTTGCTGATCTGCTGGAAGAGCGGATGGGACCGGGCTTTCGCGATGTTGGCGGCGCCGTCGGGGGTGGCGAAGTTCTGGAGGTGGAAGTACAGCCCCCGGTAGGTGAAGAGTTCCCGGCGCAGGGTGCCCATCAGGTGGGGCATTTCTGTTGCGTCGAAGGCCGCGAAGAGGCGGGCGACGTCGTCTTGGTCTTCCGGACGCATCCGGCCGACGATGAGGGTGCTGTGCATGGTGCGGTCCTTTCGCGGTGCGCGGATTGGGGGGTGGGTTAGGCGGGGTCGCCGAACCAGCGGTGGAGTGCGTCGGCGAGCGCTTCCCGGCCGGGGTCGGTCCAGGCGATGTATCCGTCTGGGCGGATGAGGAGGGTCCGGGCTCCTTCGAGTCCTTGGCTGTCGGGGGCGAGGCGCGCGGTGACCACGTCCACCCGGTCGCGCCACCGCTGCGCGGTGTGCTGGTGGTCGGGGGAGTCCGCCAGGTCGAGGAGGACGCCGCGGGCGGCGTGGAGGAGCCGGTGGGTGGTGGTGGGGTTTCCGTCCACGAGAAGGTCGCGGGGCGGGAGGCGTCGGCCGAGGAGGGGGTGGTCTTCGGGGCCGCCCTCGTAGCGGATGTCGAGCCCGCTGACCATGGCGGCCAGGTGGCGGTTGACTTCGTCGTAGGTCATGAGCTCCGCGAAGAGCTCCCGGAGCGGCTCGACCTCGGTTCCTTTGAGGTAGAGCAGTCCTTGGGCCTGGGTGTTCATCAGCACGCGGGCGCCGACGGGGTGGCGTTCGGCGTGGTAGGTGTCCAGGAGGTGTTCGGGGGCGGTGCCGCGGAGCACGGAGCCGAGCTTCCATCCGAGGTTGACGGCGTCTTGGACGCCCACGTTGAGCCCTTGTCCTCCTGCGGGCAGGTGGACGTGGGCGGCGTCTCCGGCGAGGAACACCCGGCCTCTGCGGTATTCGGTGACTTGGCGTGCTGCGTCAGTGAACGAGCTGGTCCACAGCGGGGTGGCGGTGCTGATGTCCTCTCCGGTGAGGCGCTGCCAGGCAGCGCTGATCTCGGAGAAGGGCGGCGGAGCGCTGCGCGGGCCCGGGGTGTGCCCCCGTTCGCAGACGATGATGCGGTCGATGCCGGAGCCGATCGGCGCGTTCATCACCATGCCGCCGGGGGTGCGCACCCCGATGGGGCGGGGCGGCAGGTCGGCGCCGACGATATCGGCGAGGAACATCTCCATCGTCGGCTCCGCCCCTGGGAAGTCGAATCCCGCGAGGCGGCGCACGGTGCTGTGTCCTCCGTCGCAGCCCACGAGGTAGGCGGCCCGCAGGGTGACGTCGCCGTCGGCAGTCTGGGCGAGGACTTCGACCGCGTCGTTGGTGTCGGCGACTTTGACGACTTCGTGGCCGCGGCGGATGTCCGCCCCCAGTTCCACGGCCCATTCGGCGAGGATGCGCTCGGTGACCCACTGGGGGACGCTGTTGGCGGAGAAGTGGATGCCGTCGAGGATGGAGAAGTCGAGGGGCAGTCCACCGAAGTGGCCGGCGGAGGAGGTGGTGACCTCGCCGAACCGTTCCATGAGTCCGCGCTGGTGGAAGACTTCGAGGGTTCGGGCGGTGAATCCGAGTCCGCGGGACTGTCCGGTGGGTTCGGTGAGGCGTTCCAGGACGATGACGTCCACTCCGGCGAGCCGCAGCTCACCGGCGAGCATGAGTCCGGTGGGGCCGGCGCCCACGACGATGACGGAAGCGTCCAACGTGTGCTCCTCTCAGTGCTGGCCGGGCGGGGCCCAGGGGGCGGGGCGCCGGGCCTTCCAGGACGGTGCCGGGCTGGGCTCGGCCGGGGTGTGGTGGCGGGTGGGCGGTGGCGTGGACCGGGTGTAGAGCAGGGCGATGATCCCTGCCACTGCGTCGGGGGGCACGCGG
>NZ_PITY01000035.1:0-54585 GCF_017577275.1 Thermobifida sp. | reverse complement strand
ACCGGGCATACGACCACACGGCCCCACCACAGCGCACCGCCACCGCCCCCGGCACACGCCGCGCCCACTCAGCCACCGCCCGATCCGGACGCACCGCCGTCACCGGCCGCCCCGTCGCATTCCACTCCCCGAGCATGCGGGACTGTTCTGCCTCCGCGGCTACGCCCACGGTGCCGACGCGGGCCCCCGGATCCGTGGCGATGCGGGTGAGGAGGTCGCGGAAGCGGTCCAGGAGCGCGTGGGCCTGCGCGGAGTCGACCGCGTCGGGGCGGTGGCACAACCGCAGTTGCAGGCGCGGTCCGGGAAACACGT
The DNA here is from genome assembly GCF_017577275.1 of Thermobifida sp. Lineage (NCBI taxonomy): Bacteria > Bacillati > Actinomycetota > Actinomycetes > Streptosporangiales > Nocardiopsidaceae > Thermobifida > Thermobifida sp. Next base: position 54,273 of record NZ_PITY01000035.1, on the reverse strand, counting down.
TGACGGAGACCGGATAGTGGGTGGTGTCGGTGACGTCGACGTCGCGCAGCCGCACGCCCGCGTATTCTTCGTCGGCCACCGCGTCCCGGTACGGGAAGTTCTCGAAGACGAGGAGGGTGTCGAAGAGCGGTGCGGTACCGGTGAGCTCCTGCAGCCGGGTGAGGCCGACATGGTGATGTTCGGCGAGCGCGGCCTGTCGACGCTGCAGGTCGATGAGGAGGTCGGCGATGCTCCGGGCCGGGTGGGCGCGGAGCCGTACCGCGATGGTGTTGATGAACAGGCCGAGGATGTCGTCGACCCCGTCGAGTTCGGCGGGCCGCCCGGAGACGGTGACCCCGAAGACGACGTCGTCGCGCCCGGTGAGCCCGGCCAGCAGCAGGCCCCATGCTGTTTGGACGAGGACTCCGACGGTCACGCCGAGGGAACGGGCGGTCTCGGTGAGTCGGGCGGTCTCCTCCTCACTGAGTTCAGCGAAGAGTTCCTGCTGGGCTCCGTCACCGCCGTAGGGGTCGGCGTCGGGGGCGAGCAGGGACGGTCCGGGCAGGTCGGCGAGTTCCGCCCGCCAGGCGCGGTCCGCGGCTGCCAGGTCCCGGTCGGCCAGCCACACCAGGTAGTCGCGGAAGGTGGCCGTGGGCGGCGGGCTGGTGGGGTTGGCGTACAGGGTGAACAGCTCCCGCAGGAAGAGCGGGGTGGACCAGCCGTCGAGCAGGGTGTGGTGGTCGGTGACCACGAGCCGGTGGTGGTCCGGGGCCAGGCGGATGAGGACGAAGCGGATCAGGGGCGGACGGGCGAGGTCGAAAGGGGTGTCCCGTTCTTCGGCGCGTAGTTGCGCGCAGCAGGCCTCCTGGGCTGCCGCGTCCTGTCCGGACAGGTCGACGATGCGCCAGCGGAGCGCCACCTCAGCGGGGACGAACTGGACAGTGTCGGTGCCGTCGCTCCAGAAGCCGACGCGCAGCGACGGGTGCCGGTCGAGGAGGGCAGCAGCGGCATCCCGAAGCCGGTCCGCGTCCAACAGCCCGGTAATGTCCGTGCACGACTGGGTGGTGTAGGCGTCGCGGCCGCCGCTGTAGAGGCTGTGGAAGACTAGCCCGGCTTGGAGCGGTGTGGGCGGCCACAGGTCGACGATCCGCGGGTTGGCGACGTCGGCGTGCTCCGCCCAGTCGCGGGCGATCCGGGTGATGCGCTCCTGGTCGACGGCGACGAGCGGCACGTCGGAGGGGGTGAGGGTGCACACGCCGGGGGTGGCGGCGTAGGTGGTGAGGCTGCGCAGCGCCGCGGTGAACTCTTCGGCGAGGAAAGCCACGTCGGCGGTGTCGTGGACGCCTTCGGCCCACCGCCAGGTGACCGCCAGCTGGGGGCCGCGGGCAGTGTCGCGGGCGGCGATACCGACTTCCAAACCGCAGGTGAGCGGCTGGTCGGGGTCTTCGTCGAGCAGCAGGTCCGCCACCTCTGGGGCGGTCTGCCAGGGCTCGTCGTGGGAGGCGCCGAACCGGCCCAGGTAGTTGAAGAGGATGTCGGAGCGGGCCGCATGCGCGAGAGCAGGCGCGGTCTCGGGGTTGAGGCGGCGCAGCAGGCCGTAGCCGAGGCCGTCGCCGGGTACGGCGCGCAGGGTCTCCTTGACGCGGGCGAGGGCCGCTCCGACGTCGGCGGCCTGGTCGCGGGTGAGCGCCAACCGGACCGGGTGGGCGCTGGTGAACCAGCCGACGGTGCGGGTGGTGTCGGCGGGTTCGGCCAGCTCGTAGCGTCCGTGTCCTTCGACGTCGACGAGCACGCCGCTGTCGGCGTGGCCGTGCCGTGCCCGCAGCCGGGCGGCAGCCACGGCCAGGGCGGTGAGCAGCAGTTCGTCAACGCCCATGCCCAGGGCGGGACCGGTGTCGGTGAGCACAGCGGCCGACAGGTCGGGGTCGACAGTCCACTCCATGCTGCGGCGCGTAGCTACCGTGTCGCCTGCGTTGAGGGGTCTCATGCCGAGCGGCTGGTGGGTGGCGGGGTCGACGGTCCGCTGCCAGTAGTCGAGTTCCGCGACGCGTGCGGCGCGGCGCGCTTCCGCGGCGAGCAGGCGGGTCCAACGGCGCAGCGAGGTTCCGGCCGGGGCGAGGGCCGGGGGGTGTCCTTGGGCTCGGGCTGTCACAGCGGCACGCAGGTCGGGGCCGAGGATCCGCCAGGAGACCCCGTCGACCACGAAATGGTGGATGCGCAGCAGCAGCCGCCCGGTGCGGTGCGCACCCCGGTCGAACCAGACCGCGGCCAGGGTGCGGCCTTGGGCCAGGTCGATTCGGTCAGCGGCGCGCGCGTTCTCCCGGGCCACTGCTGCGGCCAGGTCGGTGTCGGTCCACTCGGCGGCATCCACCCGGCGCAGCAGACCGGAGGGGACCGTGTCAGGCGGGGCGACCTGCAGGGCGGTGCCGGTGGCGTGCAGCCGCAGCGCGTCGTGGTGGCGGACGAGGTCGCCCAGGGCGGCGGCGAGGACCTCTTCGCTGAGGCCGGGCGGGGTGCACAGGACCTGCGACTGGGCGAACCGCGCGGGGGGCACGCCCTGGTCGAGCAGGTCAGCCATGAGAGGGGTGGGCTGCAGGTCGCCGACAGGATCGTCGTCCGGCTCAGCGGCAGAATGCCCGGTGAGGGGGGTGGCGGCCGCGGCGAGCCGGGCCACGGTGGGCCGGTCGAAGACGTCGCGCACCCGCAGCGCCAGTCCGGCGGCCCGGGCCCGGTTGACCAGTTGGATCGCGGTGATGCTGTCCCCGCCGAGCCGGAAGAAGTCGTCGTGGACTCCCACGGTCGGCACGCCGAGGACGTAGGCGAAGATGTCCGCCAAGGTCTGCTGCCGGGGGGTGGCGGGCGCATCGTGGCTGCCGGCGCTCTCCACTCCCGGGTCGGGCAGGGCGGCCCGGTCCAGTTTCCCGTTGGGGGTCACCGGAAGGTCGCTGGTGAACACGACCGCCGCGGGCACCATAGCGTCGGGCAGGTGTTCGGCGAGGTGGGCGCGGAGCTGGTCGGGGGTGAGGGTGACCCCCTGGTGGAGCACCACGTGGGCGCTGAGCCGCACCGATCCGGAGGCAGCGGTGTGGGCGGCGACCGCGCAGCGGGCCACCGCGGGATGGGTTTCCGCGACTGCTTCGATTTCCTCTACTTCGACGCGGAATCCGCGGACCTGGAGCTGGGTGTCGACGCGGCCGAGGTATTCGAGCTGGCCGTCAGCGCGCTGCCGCACCCGGTCCCCGGTGCGGTACATGCGGCTGCCGGGCGGACCGTACGGATCGGCAACGAACCGGTCCGCGGTCTGGTCGGGGCGGCCCAGGTAGCCTCGCGCGACCTGGACGCCGGCCAGGTAGAGTTCGCCGGCCACCCCGACCGGCACCGGCTGCAGCGCGTCGTCGAGGATGCGGACGGCCACGCCGGGGACGGGTCGGCCCACGGTAGGGGTGTCGCTGTCTGCCACGGACGCCACGAGCGCGTCCACCGTGTTCTCGGTGGGCCCGTAGCAGTTGACGGCGCGGGTGGCGGGGAGGGAGCGCAGGCGGCGCCACAGGTCCTCGGGGCAGGCTTCCCCACCGAAGCTGAGGAGGTGCGGCAGGTGCCGCACCTGCCCGGAGTCGAGCAGGCCGCGCAGGTAGGTGGGGGTGAAGTCGAGGTAGTCGATGCGGTGGGCGGAGATGTAGGCGCCGAGGCGGGCGTAGTCGTAGATGTAGTCGTCGCCGAGCAGGTGGAGTTCGTGGCCGTAGAGCAGGCCGAGCAACTGGTCCCAGGACGCGTCGAAACCGAACGACCCGGTGTGGCCGACCCGCAGGCGCTGCGCGGCCGTACCGTCGAACAGGACGTGGCGGTGGGCGGCGACCAGGTTGGCGAGGGCCCGGTGAGGGACGACGACGCCCTTAGGCTTCCCCGTGGTTCCGGAGGTGTAGATGAGGTAGGCCGCGTTGTCGGGGTGCGGCAGGGGCAGCGGTTCGCTGGTCGTGGGGGTTTCCGCGAGGCGGGTGCGCACCTGGGGGTCGGCGAGGTCGATGCGGTGCGCGTCCCCGAAGTCCGGGAAGGGCGCGCCGAAGTCCGGTGCGGTCACCGCCACCACTGGACGGGTGTCGGCGACGATGGCGGCGAGCCGCTCCACGGGGTGGGCCGGGTCCAGGTACACGTAGGCGCCGCCGGCGCGCAGCACCGCGAACAAGGCGACGAGCACGTCCAGGGTGCGGGGCAGGGCGAGCGCCACGATCCGCTCCGGGCCGACCCCGTGTGCGCGCAGGAGCCGGGCCAGCCGGTCGACGCGGTCGAGGAACTCGGCCCGGGTCACACTGCGGCCGTCGGCAACCACGGCGACAGCGTCCGGGTCGTCTGCAGCGAGCTGGTCGAGCAGGCTGGGGATGAGCGGGGGGTGCTCGTCGACCGGTGGTGCAGCGGGCCCGGCCGCGGTGGCGCCGGTGTAGTCGAGGCGTGCCACAGGAGTGTGGGCCGGGGCCGCAGCGGCCGCGTCGAGCAGGCGGACGATCTCGGCGAGTCGAGCTTGGACGTCTGCGGGATCGTAGCGGCGGTCGTTGGCGTTGGCTTCCAGGGTGAGGCCGCCGTGCGGGGCGCGGTAGACCGAGAGAGCCAGATCGTCGACGGGCCCCTCGGACAGGGTCACCGTGGTAGCGGAAACCCCGTCGAAGGACAGGTCGTAGTCGAACAGTTTGATGTTGATCTCAGGGCCGAACAGCGGGCGGTCCGTGCCGACCAGGGCGAGGTCGCGGCGCAGCCATTCAGCGCGGTAGCGCTGGTGGGCGCGCAGGTCGCGGAGCGCGGCCGCGGTGGCGGCGACAACCTGTTCCACCGTGTCCCCGGGGCGGACGTGCACCCGCAGCGGCAGCACGTTGACCACCATGGCGGGGGTGCGCAGCGCGGCCCGGCCGAGCCGCCCCATGACCGGGATGCCGAGGACTACGTCGCGGTGCCCGGTCATCCGGGACAGGTAGGCGGCAGAGCTGGCGATCACGGTGTCCGCCCAGGTGGCCCCGGTGCGCTCCCCCAGTTCGGTGAGCCCGGTGAGAACGTCGGCGGCCACGTCGGCCCGTGCCCGCAGCACCCCGGCGTAGGGCGCCTGCGGGCGGGAGGACAGCAGGGCTGTGGGGTAGCCGTCGCCGAGCAGTCCGGTCCAGTAGGCGCGGTCGGCCGCGCACTGTTCGGAGGCGGCGTAGGCGGTTTCGTCGGCGACGATGTCGGCGAGGCTGCCGAACCGGGACGGCGGCGGTTCCTGGCCGCGTCCCAGGGCGGTGTAGACGTCGGCGACCCGCCGGGCGAGCAGGGTGACCGCGTAGGCGTCGACGAGGATGTGGTGGTAGCGCTGGTACCAGTACCAGCGGCGTTCCCCTACCCGCAGGAGGGCGTAGCGGACGAGCGGCTCGTCCGTGTCGAACCGGACCGGGTGCGCCATGTCGCGGCGCATCCACGCGGCGGCGGCGTGCCGCGGGTCGGCTTCCGCGGTGAGGTCGTGGACCTCCACCACTCCCGCACCGTCGGCACGGATCTCCTGCACGGCGGTGTCGCCCCGGGCCACCGGGCGGGACCGCAGCGTTTCGCTGTCCCGGACGACGCTCTCCACGGCACGGATGAACCGGTCGACGTCGAGGTCGGCGGGGATGTCGGTGTATTGGCCGACGTTGAACACGGGGCTGTCCGGCACGATCTGCTGGGCGTACCAGACTCCGGCCTGTGCGTCGGTGAGAGGCAGCCGAGTGGTGGAGGTGTCCGACATCAGTTACTGCTCCTTAGACACGGGGCGGGGTTAGGGCTGCTGGGTGAGGAGCACCAGCCAGGCCGCGATGGTGGGTTCTTCCGCGAGGTCGGCGAAGTCGGCGGAGATGCCGTCTTTCCGCCAGGTTTCGAGGAGGCTCATCAACCTGATGGAGTCCAGTCCCCGGTCCAGCAGGTTTTCGTGGGGGTCGATGGAGTCGGCGGGTTCGCCGAGCAGCCGGGCGATGTCGGCGCGCATCCGCTCTTCGGTGATCACAGAGTGACGTACCGTGTCGTCGTTGGTCATGGTTGTCTCCGTTGCGGGGGTTTGCAGTGGTTAGGACGTGGCGCGGCGCGCTTCGATGGAGTCGATGATCTCGGCGGCGCGGGTGGCGACGTTGGACAGCAGCACCGAGGAGATCCCGTGCGTGTGCTCGGTGCCGCCCTGCAGGTACAGGCCGCAGGTGACGGTGTCGTCGGTGACGATCCGGTAGTCGCGCTGCAGAGAAGGCCGACCGGCGGCGTCGAACACGCAGTGGTGGCCGAGGTCGCCGAGCAGCGGCCGGATGTCCACCGGCTGGTAGCCGGTCGCGTAGACCACGTGGTCGACGGTGAGCACGGTCTGTTTTCCGCTGACCTGGTCTTCCAGGGTGAGGTCGACCCGGTCGTCGGTCTCGGTAAGCGCGACGACTCGCGTCATGTTGTGGATCTGCAGCCGCGGTTTTCCGCGGACGCGTTCGGCGTAGAAGCGCCGGTACAGTTCAGCGATGAGGTCCGGGTCCACCGCGGAGTAGTTCGTGTTGCGGTGGTAGTGCATGAGTTCGTCTTTGAACTCTTGGGGTGCGTCGTAGTAGGCATCGACTGCCTCGGGGTCGAAGATGCGGTTGGCGAACGGGGTGTCGTCGGACGGGCTGTAGCCGTAGCGGGAGAACACCGCGTGGACGGGGAGGTCGGCGAACCGCTGGTGGAGGTGGCCGACGACTTCGGCAGCGCTCTGTCCTGCCCCCACCACCGCGAAACCGTGCACCGGGGCTGCGGGCAGGTCAGCGAGGCGGTGTAACAGGTGTTCGCTGTGCCAGACCCGGTCTGAGGGGTGCACCCCCTCGGGCATGCTGGGGCGCAGGCCGGGGGCGAGGACGACGTTGCGGGCGCGTTCCACGGTTTCCCGGCCGGCAGTGTCGCGGGCGACGACGTCGAGGTAGACGACTTTCCCGTGCCGGGTGACGGGGCGCAGCGCCACCACGTGCTGTCCGTAGCGCACCTGGTCGCTGACCCGCTGGGCGCACCACACCAGGTAGTCGTGGAATTCGGCGCGCAGCGGGAAGAGCGTCTTGTGGTTGATGAAGTCGTGCAGCCGTCCCATCCGGTGGAGGAAGGACAGGAAGCTAAAGTCGCTGGCCGGGTTGCGGGGGGTGACCAGGTCTTTGAGGAAGGAGATCTGCATGGTGGCGTCGTCCAGCAGCATCCCCTGGTGCCAGCTGAAGCGTTCTTGGCGTTCCAGGAACAGCCCGGTGGGGGCTTTTCCGCCTGCGGCGCGGCGCTCTCGCAGCGCAATGGCCAGGCCCAGGTTGGAGGGGCCGAAGCCGACGCCGACCAGGTCGTGGACGGGGCGTTCGGAGGTGTCGGACACCTCGTGGTCGAGGGACGGTGTCATGGGTCAGCCTCCGGTTTCCACGTCGACGCGGGCGGAACGCAGCGCGGCGAGCGCATCTGCTGTGCTGGTCACCATTGCGCAGCGGGTGGCCGCGTAGGTCAGGGCGAACCGGTGCTCCTCGGCGCTGAAGTCCGCGGTCGCGTCGGCGACGAGGAACGGTTGGATGTCGCGCATGAACGCGTCGGCAGCGGTGAGCAGGCACCCGATGTGGGCGTAGACGCCGGTGACGATGATCTGGTCCCGGTTGAGGTCGGCGAGGCGGGCTGCCAGGTCGGTGCCGACGAATGCGCTGTAGCGTGCTTTGACGACCACCAGGTCGGTGGGTCGGGGGGCGATCCGGGTGTCGATGGCCGTGTGTTCGTCGGTAGCGCTCATGCCGCGCCCCCAGAAGTGGAGTTCCAGGCCGCGTTGTGCCGGGTCCATACCACCGGGTTTTACGGTGTAGATCACAGGGATTCCGAGGGTCCGGCAGGTGTCGGCCAGGGTGGAGATGTTGGTGAGCACGCCCCGCAGCGGATCCGCGCTCTCTGCGTAGGGGCGCAGGAAGTAGCGCTGCATGTCGTGGACGAGGAGCACCGCACGGGCAGGGGTGATCTGCCACTCTGCCCGGTTGGCGGGCAACTGGTCCACGGTGGGCAGCGGATAGGGGGTGATGGCTGGCAGGCTCATCGGGTGGTGTCCAATCTACGTGCGAGTTCCCGGCGGAGTTCGCTGCGGGAGATCTTTCCGACGCCGGTGACGGGGAAGCGGTCCACGAATTCGACCCGGTCGGGGATCTTGTAGGAGGCCAGGCCCCGTTCGCGGAGGAAGCGCAGCAGTTCGCTCCGGCTGGGTGGTTCGGTGCGCGCGATGACGTAGGCGCAGACGCGTTCCCCCAGGTAGGGGTCGCTCATGCCGACCACGGCCGCGTCGTGGACGGCAGGGTGGGCCAGGATGTGGTTCTCCACTTCTTCCGCGGAGACCTTCTCGCCGCCCCGGTTGATCTGGTCTTTGGCGCGGCCTTCGACGACGAGGTGGCCGGTGGGGGTGCGGCGCACCAGGTCCCCGGTGCGGTAGAAGCCGTCGGGGGTGAACGCGGTGGCGTTGTGCTCCTCGGCCCGGTAGTAGCCGCGGATGGTGTAGGGGCCGCGGGTGAGCAGGTGGCCGACTTCGCCGTCGGGCACCGGCCGGTCGGCCTCGTCGACGATGCGGATCTCGTCGTCCGGGCTGATCGGCCGCCCCTGGGTGGTGGTGATGATGTCGTCGGGGTCGTCGAGCCGGGTGTAGTTGACCAGCCCTTCGGCCATGCCGAACACCTGCTGGAGGGTGCAGCCGAGGACGGGGCGGACCCGGCGGGCCGCTTCCGGGGCGAACTTGGCGCCGCCGACTTGCAGGACGCGCAGCGAAGAGAGGTCCCGGTGGCTCTGGGAGCCGTGCTCCACCGCGTCCAGCCACTGCAGCGCGATCGGGGGGACGACCGCGGTGATCGTGACCCGCTCGGTTTCGATGAGGGAGAACGCGGTGTCAGGGGAAGGGTTGGGGGCGAGCACGACGGTGCCTCCAGCGTGAAAGGTGCCGAGGAAGCCGGGGGAGCTCATCGGGAAGTTGTGCACGGCGGGCAGCGCCGCAAGGTAGACGGTGTCGGTGCCGAGGGCGCAGATCTCCGCGCTGGCCCGCACCGAGTACAGGTAGTCGTCGTGGGTCCGGGGGATGAGCTTGGGCAGCCCGGTGGTGCCGCCGGAGAGTTGGAGGAAGGCCGCGTCGCTCGCCTCGGGCCGAGTGAAGACGCCGGGGTCGGGCCGGTCGGCACGGAGCTCGGCCAGCGGGGTGAAGCCGCCCGGCTCCCCGACGACCACCACGTGTTCGGGGGCAGTGCCGGCGTGGCGCAGCTGCGCGGCCATGGTCCGGTAGTCGAAACCGGCGTGCCGGTCAGGGATGATGAGTGCTTTCGCCTGGGCCGTGGTGCACAGGTGGGTGATTTCGTGGGCCCGGTGGGCGGGGAGCGCGTACACCGGCAGCGCGCCGAGCCGGAACAGCGCGAAGACCACTTCGAACAGTTCTGGGATGTTGGGGAGTTGGACGACGACGCGGTCGCCCGCGGCAATGCCGAGCCGGGCCAGCCCGGTGGCGAGGACCGCGGAGCGCTCCCCCAGTTCGGCATAGGTCCAGCGCTGGCCCGCGCCGACCACGGCGAGGCGGTCGGCGAAACGGCGGGTGCGGTCGGTGACGAAGTCGCTGAAAGTCTCCCCGGTCCAGTACCCCGCCTCGCGGTAGCGGACGGCGAACTCCGCGGGCCAGGGGGTGCAGCCGTCGAGCATCAGGGTCCTTTCCATGGGGGTTACCGGAGCTGGTCGGCTCCGAGGGCGAGCAGCAGGGTGCGGAATTTGGCGGTGGTTTCCGCGAGTTCGGCCTCGGGGTCGGAGTCGGGCATGATGCCGCCGCCCGCAAACAGTTCGGCGGTGGCGCCGTGGATGTCGGCGCAGCGGATGGTCACCACCCATTCGCCGTCGCCGGCGGCGTCGGTGTAGCCGACAGCCCCGGTGTAGAAGCCGCGGTCGAACGGTTCGAGTTCGGCGATGGCCGCATAGGCCTGGTCGGTGGGATAGCCGCAGACCGCGGGGGTGGGGTGGAGGGCCTGGGCCAGCACGTGGACGGGGGTGCGCGGGTCGCGCAGTTCGCCGGTGACCTGGGTGGCCAGGTGCCACATGGTGGGAGTGGTGACCGGCTGGGGTTCGTCGGGGACATCCAGGGAGCGGCAGTAGGGGCGGAGCGCTTCGACGACGGCTTCCACGACGACGGCGTGTTCGGCGCGGTCTTTGGCGGAGGCGAGCAGGGCAGCGCCGCGTTCCCGGTCCCGGGTCGGGTCGGTGTCGCGGGGGCGGGAGCCCGCGAGCGGGCGGGACACCACGGCGCGGCCGTGTTTGGCGACGAGCAGTTCCGGGCTGGCCCCGACGAGGGTGCGCGGACGGCTGTCGGGGGCAGGCAGGTCGGCGGCGAAGGTGAACCCGCCGGGGTTGGCTTGCGCGAGGTTGGCGAGTACCGCGGCGACGTCCACGTCGTGGCTGCTGGTCAGGCGGAGGCAGCGGGCCAGGACAACTTTGCGCAGCCGGGTGCTGTCTGGGCTGGCCAGGAGGGCGACGGCGCGTTTGACCGCGGCGGTGTGTGCGGCGGGGTCGGGAACGGGGGTGGCGGTCCAGGTGCCGTTCCGGGGGCGCCGCGCGCGGGTGGCGCCGGTGCCGGGCATGATCGCGGGGCCGCGCTGCACGGTTGCGGGGATGACGAGGCGAGCGGGTGCGGTCCGGTTGAAGGGGAGCGCTCCGACCGCGACGGCGTGCCGTCCCGGCTCGGCGGCGGTGGCGTGCAGTGCATCGGACAGGTCGTCGACCCCGGTCACGGTGGTCAGGACGCCTTGCCCGAGCAGCGACCCGGAAGGGGAGGTGAAGAAGAAGTCCCGGGGACGGTAGGCGTCCAGGAGTTCAGTGACGGTCGCGGCCGGGGTGGCGACGCACTGTCGGGGCATCGTTGGCCTTTCTTTCGGGCACGCTGGGGGAACGGGCCGCGCGGGCCCGCGGTTCACTGTGGGGCAGGGCGACGGTCAGCGCAGGGAGGCGCCGCCGTCGACATACAGGTCGTGCAGGGTGATGTGCCGTGCTGCGGGGGAGGCGAGGAAGCACACGGCGTCGGCGATGTCCTCGGGGCGGGCGATGCGCCCCAGGGGGATGCCGATCCGGTACAGGTCGGGGTCTCCAGCGACGGCGTCGGCTTCGGTGTAGCCTTCCGGGCGCATCGCCCACAGCATGGGGGTGTCAGTGGTGCCGGGGGACACCACGTTGCAGCGGATGCCGTGCGGTGCGAGTTCTAGGCCGAGCGACTTGGTGAAGGCGACTGCGGCGGCTTTGGATGCGGCGTAGGCGGCCATGGCGGCGCGGGGGACGCCGGCCGCGTTGGATGCCACAGTGATGATGCAGCCGCGGCGGCGGGGCACCATCTGCCGTGCCGCGGCGCGGGAGACGGTGAACACCCCGGTGGCGTTGACCGCGATCAGGTCGTGCCAGTCGTGGTCGGGGCAGTCGACGACGGGTCCGGTGCGCAGGATGCCGGCGGCGTTGACCAGGATGTCGACGGGGCCCAGGTCGTGTTCGATCTCGTCGAAGAGGCGCTCCACTCCCGCGGTGTCGGTGACGTCGCGCGCGTAGCCTTTTCCGCGCTGCCCGGCCTGCGCCAGGCCGGTGACGGTCTGGGCAGTGCTTTCGGGGTTGACGTCGACTGCGGCGACCGCGGCGCCCTGCGCGGCGAGAGCCGTGGCGACAGCGCGTCCGATCCCGCCTCCTGCACCGGTGACGACGGCGACCGATCCTGCGATCCCCTTATGGGACACGTCTCCCCCACACAGCTCCGCAAGAAACCAACTAAGGCAAACCTTGCCTAACTACCGCCGACAGTCTCAATGCAGAGAGCCGCGGAAGTCAACCCGCACAATTCCGACATTTGTGCACAAAATGCGCAAATTTGCGAACAAGAAGTGTTCGAGTAATCACACCACTAAGGCATTGCATAATTCGCAGTCAGCACTTCCTGCCCCGACTCGGAGCGACATCCCTCCCGAGGCGAGCACCGCCCCCGCCCCGCGCATCTGCTGACCACAGCAGCAACCGCCACTCAGGGAAACTCGAAACATACTCACAGTGACGAGACGAGGAGCGGGCTGCCGCTGCCCCTTCATACCGGGACCGCCGCTCGCGCCTCGTTCCCGCTCCCGGCACGCCCTCTCCCGGAAAGCGGCGCAGCACACATGGGCGGCCCGGGGTCCCCGGCCGCGGCAGCACGCTACTCGTAGGGGTCGGGAGGATGGTCGACGGGGACCATCTCTGTCACCTCGAACCGGTGGTCGCGCACCCGGCGAATGTCACCCTCCGGTTCCACCCACCGGCCGGTTACGGTCCACCACGAATCCGCGGGCGGCTCCTCCTGGTTGACGATCAGCACCCGGTTCACGATGGCGTCGGCGGCGCAACAGGCGATCTGGAGCCGGGCCAGGTACCAGCCCTCCCCGTCCGGGTTGGGCACCGCGAACCCGGTAAGCCGGATCTCCCGTCCGGCCATGCTGCGCTCTTCGTCGGTCCAGGCCCGCACCACGAATTCGCGCAGCGACATCTCCACCGGCCCGTCCGCATCAGGGGTGTCTGCGGGGACGTCATCCGGCAGGGCGCGTTCCACCGCTGCTGCGGGGTCGGCTGCCGCCGCCGTGTAGGCCCCCAGCGCGGGCGGCGCCACCACGAAGATCACCACGACCGGCAGCAACAGCAGCCACGCCACCACCGGAGCCCGCCCGTGGTCGTGGCCGTGGGCGGGATCATGCCCCGGTTCCGCCTCATCCTCCGGCGATCGCAGTTCCGCGACCACCGCCACCAGGCCGAGCAGCACCAGCACTGCCCCGGCGGCGATCAGGAACGGCCGGAACTCGCCGCGCACGTAGTTGAGGTAGTCCTGGGAGGCCACAGTCACACTCAGCGCAGCCGCTCCCAGCAGCACCATCACCATGCCCTGCGCCAGGCGGTTCACAGCAGCAGTCCTCCCACCAGCACCGTGCCCAGCAGGGTCGCTGCCAGGGTGAGGGGGACGAAGCGGCGTACGAACGCCCAGCCGAACGCCCCGGCCTGCAAGGCGATGAGCTTCAGGTCCACCATCGGCCCAACCACGAGGAAAGCGAGTTTGGCGGTAGCAGAGAACTCGGTGAAGCTCACCACGACGAACGCGTCGGCTTCCGAGCAGATCGACAGCACCACGGCCAGCAGCGCCAGCGCCAGCACGGAAAGCACCGGAGTGTCGGCGACAGCCGCCAGCCACTCCCGCGGCACCAGCACGTTCACCCCCGAGGCAACCAGTCCCCCCAAGACGAGGAACCCTCCGGCGTGCATCAGGTCGTGCCGCATCGTGTCGGCAAACGCCCGCCACCCCGTGGTTCTCCCTCCCCCGGTGCGGGGCAGCCGCAGCCAGTCGGACCTGCCGAATGCGGCCCACAGCCAGCCCACCGCGACCGCGGCCCCCAAGGAAGCGAGAAAACGCGCCACAGCCATCTCCGGCTGCCCGGGGAAGGCGACCATGGTCGCCACGATCACGACCGGGTTGATGGCGGGCGCGGCGAGCAGGAAGGTGAGCGCAGCCGCCGGGGGCACCCCGCGCCGGATCAGCCCGCCAGCGACCGGCACCGACGCGCATTCGCACCCGGGGAGCACCGCACCGGAGAGCCCGGCCGCGGGGACCGCGAGCGCCGCCCGGCGCGGAACGATCCGCTGCCACACCTGTGGCGGGACCAGCGCGGTGATGGCGGCAGACAGCGCCACCCCGAACACGAGGAACGGCAGTGCCTGCAGGCTGATGGCGGTGAAGACCGTGGCCCACGCCAGGAATGCCTCGTGGGTCAACCGTCCGGCCAGCAGCGCCTGTCCCGCAAGCAGCACCGCGATGAACAGCACAAACCACCAGACCGTGGCGGTAGTGCGGGACCGTGGCGGGCGTCCCCACTCCGGTGGCGGGAGCTCCTGGCCGTCAGCAGGCTCGTCCCAGTCGCGGATCAGGGATGCGCCGAGGGAAGGAGTGGAGGCGGGGGTGCGGGAGGGTTGTTCCGACACGCGGAGTCCTCACTGAATGTAGGAAGATCACCACTGCGGGTCATGCTACCCCTGAGTGCGCCGGCTTCTCTGGGGTTTTGGAAAACTCGGCGGGAAACACCCCATGGAATTCGCCACGCCCGAAACCCCGCGGGCAGTGTTCTCTGCCTCCCCAGTCCGCAGCGGGACGGCCGCGCCCCTCGCCCGCACACCTCGGGGAGGCCTGGGACGTGTTCGCCCTATACCCGGCCTGCGGCGCGGCGACACGCCCCGCACGCAGGCCGGTTCGCGGTCTCCCAGCGCAGGGCTACTCCGCGACGCGGACCACCATCTTGCCGATGTTGCCGCCGCGCAGCATCGAGATGAACGCCTCCGGCGTGCGCTCCAGGCCTTCCACGACCGTCTCGCGGACTTTGATCCGTCCGTCGGCGACGGCGGGGGCGACCTCGCGCTGGAACTCCTCAGCGAGGTGGGGTTCGTCGCTCACGATGAAGCCGCGCAGGGTCAGCCGCTTGGTGACGATCTGGAACAGGTTGCGCGGCGCTCGCGGCGCGCTGGTCGCGTTGTAACCCGAGATCGCCCCGCAGATCGCAAACCGCGCGAAGTCGTTGGCGCAGGCGATTGCCGCCTCCAAGTGGTCGCCGCCCACATTGTCGAAGTACACGTCGATGCCGTCCGGAGCAGCGTCGGCCAGTTGTTCGCGCACCGGGGCGGCCCGGTAGTCGAAAGCCGCGTCGAAGCCCAGTTCGTCGCGCAGGTAGGCGACCTTCTCCGGGGAACCGGCGCTGCCGATCACCCGCCGAGCCCCGTACAGCGCGGCGAGCTGGCCGACCATGCTGCCCACGGCACCGGCCGCGCCGGAGACGAACACGGTGTCGCCTTCCCGTATCCCGGCTTTGTGCCGCAGGCCCACATAGGCGGTCAGACCGGGCATCCCCAGCGCTCCCAGGTAGACGCTGGGGTCCACCGGACTGTCGGCGGGGAGGGGACGGACTCGGGAGGCGGGCAGCAGGGCGTGCGACCGCCAGCCCGCGTTGTGCACCACCAGTGTCCCCGTCGGCACCGCCGGATCGGTGCTGGCTTCGACCACGCCCACGGCGCCGCCTTCCATGGGGGCGTTGAGCTCGTAAGGGTCGGTGTAGGTCCGTACCCCGGACATCTTCCCCCGCATGTAGGGGTCGACAGAGAGCACCAGGTTGCGGACCAGCAGCTCCCCGGGACCGGGATCAGGAAGGGTGCGGGTGACGAGCGCGAAGTCGGTCACCGCGGGCTCGCCCTGCGGCCGGGCGATCAGGTGGAACTCGCGTGCGGTTGTCGGCATAGCTCTCCTTGGCTGCTTGTGGGACTGTCCCTCCCCATGTCCCAGAACGACCTTCCCATACCCACCGGTATGGCGCGGTGCGGGGGTGGGGTGTCCCGTTACCCGGTGTTTGGGAACCGCCGCGCCGGGCAGCGTGCCTGCCAGGAGGTGCCCGCATGATGAGCCCTATGGACCGTCAACGGCACGCCGGCGATACCGCCGACATCAGCGCATCGGAGAAACGATACTCGCACTGGGGACGGCCCAGTTCCTGGATTGCTGTGACCTTGATGATCCTCGGCTTCCTGGTCGGCGGGGTCGGCCTGACCCTGGGCCCGCCCCAATGGGCCGTGGTGATCGGCGGCGCGGTGATCTTCGCAATCGGCGGGATCATCGCCTACGCCATCGACATCTTCAAAGACACCGGGGTGGCTGAAGAACCCGAGAAGTACCTGGACGACAGCCTCGAGCACGGAGAACACCCGCTCGGCGCGGAGGAGGAGCACCACCGGGCCTCCTGACGCACGACCGGTTCCGTCCGCCGGCAGACAACTGCATAGGGCATGAGCACCGCAGCGTGGCGTCCGTGCGGCGGGGCCGCCCACGGTGCGGCTCAGGGCAGCGCTGCCCAGCGGTCCGCTGCCTGGTCCAGCCCGCAGGGCGGGCGCGCCGGCGGGTTCAGGGACGGCGCGGCGCCGCGGATGCCTTGGCCAGCTCGGCAAGCCGCGCAAGCTGGGCGGTGCGTTCGACCCGGGCCTGCGTGGCCAGGTCGTTGCGTCCCGCTTGGAGCAGCAGTTCTTTGGTGGCCCGCGCCGCCGCGGCAGGTACAGCGAGGAGCTGCGCCACGAGTGCGTCGACTGCCGCGTCGAGCTCCGCGTCGGCGACCACGCGCTCTGCCAGCCGAAGCTGCGCCGCCTCTGCGGCATCGATCGTGCGGGCGGTCAGGCATAGTTCAATGGCGCGGTTGACCCCGACCAGCTCCACCAAGGGTTGGGTCCCGGTGAGGTCCGGCACGAGGCCCAGCGCCGGCTCTTTCATGCACAACTGGGCGGTGTCGGACAGGATGCGGATGTCGCAGGAGAGTGCAAGCTGGAATCCCGCGCCGATGGCGTGTCCGCGCACCGCGGCGATGGAGACAATGTCGGCGCGTCGCAGCCAGAGGAATCCCTCCTGGTAGGAGGCGATCACCTGGTCCAGGGCCGCGGTGCTGTTCGGATCACGGGCCAACAGGGTGAACGGGGTCGGCTCGCCGTCGACTTTCCCGGCTTGGAACATGTCCAGGTCGATCCCTGAGGAAAAGGTCGGACCCTCTCCCGTGATGACGACAATTCGGACAGCCTGGGGAAGGGTGTGGCCGATACGGGCCAGCTCTGTCCACATCCGGCCAGTCATGGCGTTGCGCCGGTGAGGCCTCGACAGCGTGATCCGTGCGACCTCTCCGTCGATCGTCAGTGTGAGTCCAGCCGCAGCGAGTTCTTCCGCTGTGGGGGCCTTCGTCTGCGCCATCGCACACGCCTTTCACCCAAGGGATCGCGAGCCCACCCGATTCCTACCAACGAGTAACATAGCAGTTCACGGGTTGCCCACCCTAGGGTCACCCCCGGTTGCGTCTGGTCGCGCCTCCCCTGCCCCGCAGTGTCGCTCCCGCTTCGAGCAGCAGCCGGTGCACAAAGCCATAGGAGCGGCCGGTTGCCGCAGCCAGCGCGCGGATGCTCTCCCCGTTGTCGTAGCGCCGTTTCAGGTCAGAGGCCAGATCTGACCGCTCCTCTCCGGTCACCCGGGTGCCCTTGCGCAACGTCTCGGACACAAGTACCTCCCGATGCTCTCGGTACGGCAACGAAGTCGCTTGCTGCCATGATCAGACATGGCGGCTTCAGTGGGCTACCCATTGAGACCGAAAAACCACATACTTCCTCCGGCGACCGTGTTTCGGTTATGGCGAAACTACGTCCAAAATGACTCAAGCCAGCGCCACGAGATCGGTGAACTCCGCGTCCCAGAAGTCCTCCACCCCGTCGGGCAGGAAGACCACCCGTTCCGGTTGGAGGGCCTCCACCGCGCCCTCGTCGTGAGTCACCAAGACGATCGCTCCCCGGTAGGTGCGGAGCGCGTTGAGGACCTCGTCCCGGCTCGCCGGATCCAAGTTGTTGGTCGGCTCGTCCAGCAGCAGCACGTTGGCGCTGGACACCACGAGCGTGGCCAGGGCCAGCCGCGTCTTCTCCCCGCCGGAGAGCACCCGCACGGGCTTGTACACGTCGTCCCCGCTGAACAGGAAGGACCCCAGCACACGGCGGACCTCCACCTCGGGCAGGTCCGGGGCCGCGCTCACCATGTTCTCCAGCACCGTGCGGTCGAGGTCGAGCTCTTCATGCTCCTGGGCGTAGTAGCCGAGCCGTAGACCGTGCCCGCGGATCACCCGGCCGGTGTCGGGCTGCTCGATCCCTGCCAGCAGGCGCAGCAGCGTCGTCTTGCCCGCACCGTTCAGCCCGAGGACCACCACTCGGCTGCCGCGGTCCACTGCCAGGTCCACCCCGGAGAACACTTCCAGTGAACCGTACGACTTCGACAGTCCTTCCGCGGCGAGCGGGGTGCGCCCGCATGGCGCGGGATCCGGAAGGCGGAGCTTAGCGACCCGGTCCGGCCCCCGTTCCTCCTCGACCGACTCGAGCAGCCGCTCCGCCCGGTGGAGCATCTGCTGGGCGGCGCGGGCCCGGCTGGCTTTCGCCCGGAACCGTTCGGCCTGCCGCTGCAGCGCCGCCGCCTGCTTCTCCGCGTTGGCGCGCTCCCGCTTGCGGCGCCGCTCGTCGGCCTCCCGCTGTTCCAGGTAGGCCCGCCAGCCCATGTTGTAGATGTCGAGAGTGCTGCGGCTGGCATCCAGGTAGAACACCTTGTTGACGACGTGCTCGATCAGGTCCACGTCGTGGCTGATGACCACGAGTCCGCCCTGGTAGGACTTGAGGAAGTCGCGCAGCCAGGCGATGGAGTCGCCGTCGAGGTGGTTGGTGGGCTCGTCCAGCAGCAGCGTATCCGCCCCGCTGAACAGGATGCGGGCCAGTTCCACGCGGCGCCGCTGCCCGCCAGAGAGGGTGCGCAGCGGCTGGGTGAGGATCCGCTGTTCCAAGCCCAGGCTGGAAGCGATCGACGCCGCTTCGGCTTCCGCCGCGTACCCGCCGAGCACGTGCAGGCGCTCCTCGAGCCGCGCGTAGGCGCGCACCCCCTGGTCCCGAATCTTGGGGACCTCGCTGGCCATTTTCTGTTCCGCGACGCGCAACTGACGCAGCACCTCGTCGATTCCGCGGGCCGAGAGAATACGGTCGCGCGCCACTACGTCCAGGTCACCGGTCCGCGGATCCTGCGGCAAATAGCCGACCGTGCCGGTTCGGGTGACCTTTCCCGCGGCCGGAATCGCCTCCCCCGCCAGCACTTTGGTCAAGGTGGTCTTGCCCGCGCCGTTGCGGCCGACGAGACCAATGCGATCACCCGGCCCCACCTGGAAAGACGCAGGCGCCAGCAGCAGGCGTGCGCCCACCCGGAGCTCAAGGTCAGAGGCGATGATCATGGGTCGTGAAAAGCTTTCTTCACATCCGGCGTCGACAGCAGTGGGTCGGATAGCAGGCGGCCCTTGGGAAAAGGAGCCGTTCACGCAGGAAAAACCGTCCGGCAGCCGCCGTCACTACAGCGCGGAATCGCTGGTCGTCTCATTTCGACAGCGGCACCGGGCCGATTATTCCCCCTTCTCTGCGGTGCGGTGGGCTTTGTCTGCGTGCTCTCCGCTCCGCTCTGCAGCGCTGTCCCGGGCCGAGGGCCGCGCGCCAGCAGCGGACCGCTCCTCCCCTGCTCCGGGGCGCTGCGGTGTCTCCGCTGTTTCCTGTTCCTGGGCAGAGGCCTCCACCGTGAATGGCCGGTTGCGCAGCAGCACGGCCAGGACGGCGACCACCGGTGTGGCGAGGAACGCCCCGGTGATCCCGCCGATGATCGACCCTACGGAAATCGAGAGCAGGACCACGGCCGACGGCAGTTCCAGGGAGCGCCCGTAGATCCGAGGCGCGATGATGTGGCTCTCCAGTTGCTGCACGGCAATGGTTCCGGCCAGCACCACCACCGCCATCCACAGTCCTTCGACGACCAAGGCCACGAGCACGGAGACCAGCCCAGCCAGGAACGCGCCGATCACCGGGAGGAACGCGCCGATGAAGGTGAGGATGACCAGCGGCATCACGAGGGAGAGGTCATCCCAGAACACGAAGAGCAGGACCGCGCCGATACCGATCGCGTCGATGAGGCCGACGAGAGCGACCCCGCGCACGTAGCGTCCGATGACGTCGTAGGTCAGTTCCCCGGCGTCCCGCAGGGCGCGGCGGGTGGCGGACGGGAAGAGCGAACGCACCCACCGCATCAACTCGTCCCCGGAGTGGACGAAGTAGATGGTGAGCACAATGACGAGGATGATCCCGACCAGCACTTCGCCTACCGCGACCGCACCCGCCCAGGCGCCGCTGATCAACTGGCTGCTGTTGCGCTGGATCCACTGCTGGGCGCTGGCGATCCACTCGTTGATGAGCTGGTCGTCCATCCCGAACGAGGCGGCGATCTGCTGCAGGGTGACCACCGACTCGTTGATGCTGGCCACGATGGCGTCGAACCCGGAGATCGCGGGAAGCACGATGAGGGTGACGACGCCTCCGAAGATGATGACCGCGCCCAGCACGCTGATGGTCGTGGACAGCCCTCGTCCCAGTCCGCGGTCCCGGAGCCACTGGGTGGGTGGCATGAGCAGCGCGGTGACAAAGACCGCGAGAATGACGGGGATGGTCACCACCCGGATGTAGATGGCGCCCCAGAGGATGAGCGCGATCACGACGCCGATGATGAGCAGCCGCCAGGCCACGTCGCTGGCCTTGCGCAGCAGGTCGTCTTCGACTTCGGGAACGGGAGGCGCCTCTTCCACCACCACGCGGACCTCCCGCTCGGGCAATCGCACGCTCCTGGCGGCCTTCCGCAGCGTCCATGTGGTGGGCCAGTTCCAGCGCACTCTGCGTCTCCCTCTTCCCGATGGTCGTGCTTCCGGGTCCTCCGTCCCCGTCAATAGTGGCACTCTGCGGCCCGGACTGTCCGCTTGTTAAAGCAAGGTGTCAGATGCCCCAGGTGCTGCGCTGTGTTCCTACGGGCACGATCTCGTTGCCGAACGGCGCCAGCGCCACCGGGATCAGTTTGAGAGAAGCCCAGGCCATGGGGATACCGATGATCGTGACAGCCAGCCCGATCGCTGTGGCGATGTGCTCCAGGGCCAGCCACCACCCGGCCACAATGATCCAGATGATATTGCCGATCGTGCTCCCGGTGCCCGCTCCCGGTTTGCGGACCAGGGTCCGGCCGAACGGCCAGAGCGCGTAGCTGGCCATCCGGAAGGACGCCACCCCGAAGGGGATGGTCA
This sequence comes from Thermobifida sp., assembly GCF_017577275.1. Taxonomy (NCBI): domain Bacteria; kingdom Bacillati; phylum Actinomycetota; class Actinomycetes; order Streptosporangiales; family Nocardiopsidaceae; genus Thermobifida; species Thermobifida sp. The sequence continues at coordinate 33,595 of NZ_PITY01000035.1, read as the reverse complement.
CGATGAGCAGGCAGCAGAGCACACCGGCGAGGGCGTAGCCCACGGCCAGCCAGAAGCCCGCAACGAACAACCAGATGACGTTGAGGATGAACCGCAGCAGAGTCACTGGCCCCACTTTCTCCTGTCCGTTTCGCCGCTCTCGTCTCGCGGCCGTGCCTGCCCGGTATGACGACGAGAGGCCCGTCCTGGTTCCGGACTGCGGTGACCTGCATGTTCCCGAGCCTCCTCGGTTCCGGGCACTACCCTCAGCGCTGGAAGCCAGTCCGAAATTGTGACCTGGTTATCAGAACCGTTCCCTGGAACGGGAACGACTGTCCCCATACGATGGTTTTGTCTGGGCTCCGGCCCGGACCGTGACGTCTTCCCGGCGATGTCGGATCTGCTTCCGGTGCGTCAGAGCGCCGTATCCGGAAAGATCCGATTTCGATAACGGTTGAGCGAGTAATTTCCCTACCCCCGTGCGGAATCGGGAGCGGGGATGGCATGATTACGTACCGGTTCGCGGGGAGAGCGTTCCCACCGCCTCCGCAGCCTCGTGCGTGAGCACCCGCCGGTTCGGCAAATCTGCGCCTACGTGCTCTCAACCTCACGGGAACACCAGAGCAGAGCTCAGCGTTATTGCTGTGCCGGGTCGCTTACGCGGCTTTATCCAATTTGTTCATCAGCTTGCACACAGCTTACTGCGATTTTATGTAGAGGTGGTTCAACCATGTCTCAGGTACGTCGGCAGGCCACGCTGCGCCCCCGCCCGAGCTGGGGGTGGCAGGATGCCGCCGCGTGCCGGGGCGAGGACCTTGTGCTCTTCTTCGGTCCCGACGGCGAGCGTCAGCCGGAACGGGAGATTCGTGAGCGCAAGGCCAAGGAGATCTGCGCTCACTGCCCTGTCCGTACGGAATGTCTCGACTACGCGATCTCGCGTCCCGAGAAGTACGGAACCTGGGGTGGACTCAACGAGGACGAGCGCGCGTCCGAGCGTCGGCGCCGGATGCGTCGCGCTAACGCAGCCTGATTCTGCCGCCCCGGCCGGGAGTAATTTCTCACCGATTCTCCCACACTGATTGATCGCCCGACCATCAGGGTCATTCACCGTGGCGCCCCGACAAGCACGTCGAGGGCGCCACGGTGTGTTTCTTACCCATCTTTATTCCCATTTTTCGCGATTTTCATCACAGAATCCGATCGAACCACTCGGCAGCGCGCACCCCAACCCTGCGCCACTCTTCCGGCTGGTGCAGCAGCTGTTCGGCTCCCGCCACGATCTCGACCGCGGTCGGCCCGGTCATCCGGCCCAGCGTCCACTCGGCGAGCTCCCGAACAAAAGAGTCGGATCCCTGCACGAGGACCAGGGTGGGCGCGCGCACCTGGGTGAGGGCTTCGCCGGCCAGGTCGACGCGGCTCCCGTGGGTGACGACCGCCCCCACCTCTCCGGGGAGCCGGGCAGCCGCATCCAACGCTCCCGGCGCGGCCTGCCCGGCGCCGAGCAGCGCGATCGGCGCACTGGCCACCACAGGGGTGCGGCGGATCCAGCGCACCCCGGCCGCCAGGCGCTCCCCCAGCACTGCCGGGGCCAACTCGTCGGCTTCCGGGCTCGCTTCCGTGGGAGTGAGCAGGTCGAGCAGCAGAGTCGCATACCCCGCGGCGCGCAGCACCGTCCCGATCGCCTGGTTGTGCGGGGCGAGCCGGCCGTGCCCCGAGGCCATGACCACGGTGCCGCGCACCACCGAGGGGACGATGAGCTCCCCTTCGAGTTCGACCCCGCCCGCCGAAAAGCGCGCCGGATACCGGGAATCCCCGCTCTCTCCCAGGTCGCGGTGCTCGGCGAGCAGGGCAGCGACCTGTCCCTCGTCGACTTCGGAGAAATCCCGGTACCACCGGTCCAGCGAGTGGAAGGTCTCGGGGACGGCGAGCGCGACGACGCGGTCGGCCTCCTCCTGGAGGCGTTCCACCGCCTCGGTCGAGGCGACGGGCAGGGCGAGCACCAGCCGCGCGGGACGGTGTCGGCGCACCATACGCAGCGCTGCGCGGGCGGTGCTGCCGGTGGTGGCGCCGTCGTCGACGACGATGACGTCCCGGTCGGTCAGCCGCGGCAGTGTCCGGGCCCCCCGGTACATTTCGCGGCTGTGGGTGATCTTGTCCCGGGCTTCCGCGACGACGTCGGAGAGCCGGTTGCGGGGGATCCGCAGCCGGGCCAGGGCAGTGTCGTCGTAGCAGACGTGTCCGTCTTCGTCGACCGCGCCTAGGTCCACGTCGGGCCGGTCCGGCAGGCTGATCCGGTTGACCACGGCCACATCGAGCGGGGCGTGCAGGACGCGGGCGACCTCGGCGCCCACCGTCACCCCGCCTCTCGGCAGGGCGATGACGACGGGGGTGGCTCCGGTGACGTCGCGTACGCGCTCCGCCAGCCAGTGTCCGGCGACGGTCCGATCGGGGAAAGGCAGGGATACGGGTAGTGGACTCACGGTGACCACCGCAGACTTCTCAGGTAAGCAGGGTGATACTGCCCTACCCGTTCCATGCCGTCGACCAACCCTGCTACTCCTGTTGTTTTGCCTGGTCAAAAGGTAAAGAACCGTTGACTTGCTGCGCGGCTGCACGTCGCGCTGTCTGCCGGGGTGCGGGCGCGGTGCTCCGGCTTCCCCCTGCCGACAGGGACCTGCTCGCCGCGGGGAGTTACGCCACTGCCCTGATTGGCCCTAGGATCACCCCGGATCGCCACCGTGATCCTGTTTTGCGGATGATTCTCCGCAACCGCCGCGCTCTGAGGAGGTTTGTTGTCCGGTCATCGGCTGAATTCCGCGGCGCCTGACCCGGCAGCGCGGCGGGCCCGCTGGGGGGTTGCCGGGCTGTTCGCGAGCAACGGGCTCGGCTATCCCTCTGTAGTGCCGTGGCTCCCCGAGATCAAAAACCAGCTTGAGCTGTCCAATACGGCTCTGGGCACCGCGATCGCTGCCATGCCGCTGGGTGCGCTGCTGACCGGTATGCTCGCCGGACCGTTCATCTCCCGGTGGGGCAGCGGCCGTACCGCGGTGGTCTGCGCGCTGGTGTCCACGTGGCTGCTGCCGGTGATCGCGCTGGCACCCCAATGGGGGGTGCTGGTGGCCATCCTGTTCGTCATCGGCTGCGTGGACACGTGGTGCGATGCGGCGATGAACGCTCACGGGCTGCGGGTACAGCGCCGCTACGGGCGCAGCATTATCAACACCTTCCACGCGGTGTGGAGTGTGGCGGCGGTCGCGGGCGGCCTGCTGGGCGCAGCCGCGGTCGGACTGCGGCTGCCTTTCCTGGTCTTCCTCATCGGGCTCGCATGCATGCTCACCGGACTCGTGGTGGCCTCGTCGCGGCTGCTCTTGGACGGCCCGGAGCACGCCGAACGCAGCGCGGCCTCTCTCGGGGACGGCGCCCGATGGTTTCCGGCTGCGCGAGCAGTGGGGCTGATGGTGGCGCTCGGTGTCCTCCTCATGCTCGCAGCCGCGGTGGAGGACGCGGCAGCGTCCTGGGGTGCGGTTTACATGCGGGACAGCATCGGGGCGACAGCGTTCCTCGCGGGGCTGCCGTTCGTCGCCTGCCAGGCGGCGATGACCGCGGGGCGACTGGCCGGGGACCGGCTGACCGATGCGTTCGGGGCGGTGGCGGTGGCACGGACCGGTCTGCTGCTGTCCGCGGTGGGGTTGAGCGGGGCACTGCTGTTCCCCACCCCGGTGACCACCGTGGTGGGCTTCGGGTTGTGCGGGTTGGGTGTGGCCACCCTGTTCCCGTTGACGCTGGCCGCTGCGGGCGAGATCCCCGGGGTGCACAGCGGGACCGGTGTGTCTATGGTGGCCTGGCTGGCCCGGCTCGGTTTCCTGGCGTTCCCGCCGCTGGTCGGCCTGGTCGCGGACGCGACTTCGCTGCGGGTCGGCCTGGCCCTCTTCCCTGTCGCCACGCTCATCGGCGCTGCCTTGGCCACCAGTCTCCGGCCCCGCACCTCGGAAGACGGGTGACCCCGCAGGTACGCAGGCACACCGCGTCTGCGGGGTCAGCAGAAACGGGATCCGATCCCCGGACTACCCGGGCCGCACCTGCTTACGCGCAGGTGTCGAGCATGGCGGAGAGCCCTTGGTAGTCCTCTGGGGAGACGGGGAGGTCGTACCGGTAGAGCACGTCGATGTAGCGGATGGCGTAGGTGCACTGGAATGCCTCGTGGGGCTGCCATTCGCCGGGGCCGGCGTCGCCTTTCTGCTGGTTGGCCGGGCCGTCAGAGGCCAGGAGGTTGCCGGGGTCGTTGGCGAACTCGATGCGGGTCTCGCGGTCCCATTCACTGGCGCCCATCCGCCAGGCCAGGGAGAGCGGCACGATGTGGTCGATCTGCACGGCCCGCGGGTCGTCCGCGGTGAACTCGATGGTCTTCCCGGTGTACGGGTCGTGCAGCGTACCGGAGAGGACTTTGCAGCCGTCGGAGGCGAGCTGCACATTGTCGAGGTCGCGGGCAAGGATGTCGTTGCGCGTGGAACACCCGTTGCTGTCGGTGTCGATCCAGCCGTGGCCGAACTCTTCCCTCCGGTAGTCGCCGCGCGGAGCAGGTTCCGCGAGCTGCAGTGACTCGAGCTGCTCCCAGGCCGCGGCCGCATCCAGGTCTTCGCTTTGCGGGGCATAGGGCTCACTTGGCGACGGTGTGGCGAGCCCGTCTTCCAGTTCGGCGAGTACGTCGTCGAGGAACTGGCAGCCGGCCGTGGTGAAGAGCACTGCGGCGGCCGCCGCTGCGATCCCGATCCGCGTTCTGCCGAGGCGCTGCGTGGGGGGCATGGAAGCTCAGTCTCCTGTCATCACTACGAGGGGGTACCGCGATCTACTCTGCCTCAGCGGCGGCGCCGGCGCGGGCGGGCAGGCCGCCGGCGGGCTGCGGCAGCGCGATCGGGCCGGGGGGAGGACTGCACTTCGGAGTTTTTCCCCGCCCGGCTTTCAGCAACCCTCGTGTCCTGCTCGCGCGCCTGGGCGATCCGCTGCAGGGCCTGCTCGTGGCGTTCTGCGAGGCGGACCGCGCTGGCCTGGCGGCGGGCGGCGAGCTCGGCCCGGGCCCGCGCGGTTTCCGCGACCGGCCACATGGCGTCGATCTCGGCGTTGAGGGAGGATCCGACCAGCACGGCGAGCGCGGTCAGGTACAGCCAGATCACGATGATGATGGGCGCGGTGAGCGGACCGTAGAGGTTCACCTGTCCGAAGGAGGCTTCCAGGTAGAGCCGCAACCCTACGGTGCCGCAGAGCAGGATGAGGACGGCAGCGATCGCTCCCGGCAGTTGGCGGACCAGGGAGGTGCGCACCGGGACGCTCAAGGTGTAGAGGGCCACGATGCTGCCGAGGCTGAGCAGTCCCACCAGCGGCCAGTAGCCCAGGTGGAGGTAGGTGTCGGCTGCGGGGAGCAGGGCGCGGAGTGCGTCCGGGCCCGCGACCACAGCCGGGAGCACGACCAGCGCGAACAGCAGCGCCCCGAGGTAGGCAACGAACGCGAGCAGGCGGCGGCGCAGGTAGCCGCGCATGCCTTCCAGCCCGTAGGCGATGGTGATGGCCTCGATGAACACGCTCATGGCGCGGGAGCCGGACCAGAGTGAGACGAGGAAGGTGAGCGAGAGCACCCCGCCGTGGGCGCCACCGAGAAAGTCGTCGACAAGGGGTTCGACGGTGGTCTGCACGGCTTCAGCGGTCAGGACGGTGGCGGCCAGGTCCAGCATCCAGGCGCGGATCTCCACTACTGTCTGGTGGCCGAGCACCGAGCTGAGGTGGCCCAGGGTGCCGACGAGGCCGAGGAGGAGGGACGGCAGGGACAGGAGGGAGAAGAACGCGGACTCGGCGGCCAACCCGATGATGCGGACTCGCAGCGCGGACCGCACCGTGCGGGCGACCAGCATGGCTGCGGCGCCGGAGCGGGGGTGGCGGTCAGGCCAGGTTCTGACCGCTTCCTGGAGCCGCTCGAGGTTCGCCCATTGAGGTCGCACACCTTCGAACATAGCCCTGAAATGTCCGTTTTGCCGTATGCCCTGCGGGGATCGTCGTGGTTTCCTCGCTGTTCCGTTGACGAACCGTAATTCGGAGCCGCCTTCGACACTGTGATACGACTCACGAAACTTTTCCCACTTAGTGGGTAGACAAATCATTGACGGCATGACATGGTCGTTGCCATGATCGCTGCCCTCGACCCCATGCTCTGCGTGCGCCGTCACGTGGACTACCTTCGGGTCCGCAGCGCTCTCTGTCGCAACGTCGCCTCAACGCCTAGTTGCTGAGCACCAGTTCCGCCCTGGGCGTGCTCGCACCGACGTTGCCCCTCCTCTCCGCTGTTATGTGCCGCATTACAGCCCGGTCGGACGGGTGTCGGGCCGCGACGCGCCCAGAACGCGATTGACCGGACTCGCAGAGTCACGGTCCGCGCCCCGGTGGACGACATAGACTCGGAGGACTTCACCCATGCCGTCCGCACCCACACCGACCGGCCGTCCCGCCAGGAAGACGACGCGCCCGCGCCGCGGCGAGGGGCAGTGGGCTCTCGGCTACCGCGAGCCGCTCAACAAGAACGAAGAGATCAAGAAGAACGATGATGGGCTCAACGTCCGCAAGCGCATCATCGACATCTACTCCAAACAGGGCTTCGATTCCATCGACCCTGCCGACCTGCGCGGACGATTCCGCTGGTACGGACTCTACACCCAGCGCGCCCCGGGGATCGACGGCGGTAAGACAGCGGTGCTGGAGCCCGAGGAGCTCGACGACCGCTACTTCATGATGCGGGTCCGCACCGACGGCGGACAGCTCAACGTGGCGCAGCTCCGCGTGCTCGCGGAAGTATCCACCGCCTACGGCCGGGACACCGCCGACATCACCGACCGGCAGAACATCCAGATGCACTGGGTGCGTATCGAGGACGTCCCCACCATCTGGGAGCGGCTGGAAAGCGTGGGGCTCACCACCACCGAAGCCTGCGGCGACACCCCTCGCGGCCTGCTCGGCTGCCCGCTGTCCGGGATCGCCGAAGACGAGATCATCGACGCCACCCCGCAGCTCCGCCAAATCGTCGCCGACCACATCGGCAGCCCGCTCTTCTCCAACCTGCCGCGCAAGTTCAAGACCGCGATCGACGGGTGTGCCGTGCACTGCACCAACTACGAGGTCAACGACGTGGCTTTCGTCGGCGTCATCGGACCCGACGGTACGCCCGGTTACGACCTGTTCGTCGGCGGCGGCCTGTCCACGAACCCGATGTTCGCCCAGCGGCTCGGCGCGTTCGTCCGCCCCGAACAGGTCAGCGAAGTGTGGGCGGGCGTCTGCTCCGTGTTCCGCGACTACGGCTACCGCCGGCTCCGGCACCGCGCCCGCATCAAGTTCCTCATCAAAGACTGGGGTCCGCAGAAGTTCCGCGAAGTACTGGAGAAGGAATACCTCGGCTACTCGCTGCCGGACGGCCCCGAACCGGTCCTCGACCCGGGCACCCGCCGCGACCACGTGGGCATCCACCGGCAGAAGGACGGCCGCTTCTTCGTGGGCTTCGCCCCTCGGGTGGGCCGGGTCAGCGGCACCATCCTGGGACGGATCGCCGACATCGCTGAAGCGCACGGCTCGAACCGGGTGCGTACCACCGCCGACCAGAAGCTGGCGATCCTGGACATCACCGAAGACCGGCTGGACTCGGTCGTGGCCGCGCTCGAAGCCGAAGATCTCCAGGTGAACCCCAGCGTCTTCCGCCGGCAGACCATGGCCTGCACCGGCATCGAATACTGCAAGCTCGCCATCGTCGAAACCAAGAACCGCGCGATGGCCCTCATCGACGAGCTGGAGCGCCGCCTCCCCGACTTCACCGAACCGCTCACCATCAACGTCAACGGCTGCCCGAACGCCTGCGCCCGCACCCAGATCGCGGACATCGGGTTGAAAGGCCAGCTCGTCACCGACGCCCACGGCAACCAGGTGGAAGGCTTCCAAATCCACTTGGGCGGAGGACTGGGCCTGCAAGCCGGGTTCGGCCGCAAGGTGCGCGGGCTGAAGACGACCGCCGCGGAACTCCCCGACTACATCGAACGGGTAGTGCGCCGGTTCGCGGAGCAGCGGCAGGCCGAAGAGACCTTCGCGGAATGGGTGGCACGCGCAGACGAGGCGGACTTGAAATGAGCGCTCAGCGAAGCCACGCCACGGAAAGGGAACGCCGGTGAGTGAGCGCGCTGTCCCCTTCTACTGCCCCTACTGCGGGGACGAAGACCTCCGGCCGCACGAGGGCGACGGCACCCGGGGCCAAGGCTATCCGTGGGTCTGCGGCTCGTGCGCCCGAGTCTTCCGCCTCTCCTTCGTCGGGCTCCACGCCGCGGCGTTCCCCCCTTCCACTACGACGCCGACCGGGGAGGAGCAGCGTTGAACATCACGGCCGACGGCGCGGCGTTCGCCGCTGAGGCTGCCGCCCGCCTGGAAGAAGCCAGCGCCACCGAGATCATCCAGTGGGCCGCCGACACGTTCGGCGACCGGCTGTGCCTGACCGCGTCGATGGCGGACGCCGTCATGGTGGACCTGGTCTCGAAAGTAGTCCCGGGCATCGACGTGATCTTCCTGGACACCGGCTACCACTTCCCGGAGACGCTGGGGACCCGCGACGCGGTCGCGCAGACCTACCCGATCAACCTGATCACGGTCACCCCCAGCCGGACCGTAGCGGAACAGGATCGCGACCTCGGTCCCCGGCTGTACGCCCGCAACCCCGACCTCTGCTGCTACCTGCGCAAAGTAGAGCCGCTGCAGCGGGCGTTGCAGTCCTACGACGCCTGGCTGACCGGGCTGCGCCGCGACGAGGCGGTGACCCGCCGCACCGTGGGGGTCGTGCAGTGGGACGCCCGCAAGAAGAAGATCAAAGTCAATCCGATCGCCCGCTGGACCCAAGAGCAGGTGGACTCCTACATCGCTGAGCACGGGGTGCTCGTCAACCCGCTGCAGGACGACGGCTACCCCTCGATCGGGTGTGCGCCGTGCACTCAGCGGGTGCCGGAAGGCGCCGACCCCCGCAGCGGTCGCTGGGCGGGAACAGGGAAAGTCGAATGCGGTCTCCACAGTTGAACAGCGCCCCGGCCGGGATCCCGCTTGTCGCGGTCGCCCACGGCAGCGCTGACCCGCGGGCGGCAGCCACCGTGGAAGCGCTCTTCGCCCGGGTGCGGCACCAGCGTCCGGACCTGGACGTGCGGGTGAGCTATCTCGACCACGTTGCTCCCCCGCCAGACGAGGTTTTGGCTGCGCTCGCCGCGGAAGGAGCGGGGGAAGTCGTGGTGCTGCCGACCCTGTTGACGGCCGCCTACCACAGCAAAGTGGACTTGCCCCGCGTCCTGGAGCGGGTGCGTGCCGACTCTCCGTGGCTCCGGATCCGCTACGCCACCACCCTCGGCCCGCACCCTCTCCTGTTGGATGCGCTCGAACGGCGTCTCGCGGAGGCGGGGGCCACAGCCAACCCGGACACGGCGGTGGTGCTGGCCGCTGCCGGGTCGAGCGACCCGCACGCCAACGCCGTGGTCGCCGCGGCAGCTCGCGACCTGGCTGCCCGCGGTCCGTGGCGTGAGGTGCGGACCGCGTTCGCGTCCGCGGCCCGCCCGTCCCTCGCCGAAGCGGTGGAGGAGCTGCGCACGGCGGGCGCCCAGCGCGTAGCAGTCGCCAGCTACCTGCTGGCGGAAGGCTTCTTCGCGGACCGGGTACGGACCCACTGCACGGCTGCGGGGGCACAGATCGTCTCCGCTCCTCTCGGGGACTGCCCGGAGCTCGCTGCGGTGGTGCTGCACCGTTACGACGAAGCGCTCCGCGCCGCACCCGTGTCCGAATCAGCCGCCCCGTAGCAGCATCTCCTCTCGGGGCATCCGGGTGTGCAGCACCGGGTGCCCCGCTTCTGTTTCCGGCTCATAGCGGGGCTGCTGCTCGCGTTCCCGGACGTGGTGCGGCTTCGGACAGCTTCTGCTGCCTCACGGGGCGGTGCCCAGCCTCAACGGCGCAGCCCAGCGCCACCGGACTGCGCTGCCAGGGCTCGCTCCTGTTCGCGGATATTTCCGATGATGTGGCACGCCCGAGGGTACTAGGACCCACACGAGTCCCCACAGGACGAAAGGGGGTGCCGACGCCCAGTCAAGGCATAGACCTCCGCGAGAGCGGAACAACGCTTCTGTCCGAGTCCACACAGCGCAGAAGGGCGCCGATGCCCATGGTGGAAGTCTGGCCTGGTCACGCGTATCCGCTCGGGGCGACCTACGACGGGTCCGGAACCAACTTCTCGCTTTTCTCCGAAGTCGCGACCGGGGTAGAACTCTGCCTGTTCGACGACGACGGGGCGGAGACTCGGGTTCCGCTCACCGAACAGGACGGCCACGTCTGGCACGGCTACCTGCCGACGGTGGGTCCCGGACAGCGGTACGGATACCGCGTCCACGGACCTTACGATCCGGAACGTGGCCTCCGCTGCAACCCCAACAAGCTCCTCGTCGACCCCTACGCCAAGGCCATCGACGGGCAGATTCACTGGCACGAGTCCCTCTTCGACTACCACTTTGCCGACCCTGGCCGGGTCAACAACCACGACAGCGCCCCCTACGTCCCCACCTGCGTCGTCGTCAGCCCGTTCTTCGACTGGGGGGCCGAACAGCACCCCAACATCCCCTACCACGAGACGGTCATCTACGAGGCCCACGTCCGCGGGATGACCATCCGCCACCCCGACGTGCCGCCGCCGCTCCGCGGCACCTACGCCGGAATGGCGCACCCCGCCATCATCGAGCACCTTCTCTCCCTGGGCGTCACCGCGGTGGAGCTCATGCCGATCCACCACTTCCTGCCGGAGCACGCCCTGGTCGCCCGAGGGCTCACCAACTATTGGGGCTACAACACCCTGGCGTTCTTCGCGCCGCACAGCGGATACGCCGCCACCGGGACCCGGGGCCATCAAGTCCAGGAGTTCAAAACCATGGTCAAGGCCCTCCACCAGGCGGGGATCGAAGTCATCCTCGACGTGGTGTACAACCACACCGCGGAAGGCGACCACATGGGCCCCGCCCTGTCCCTGCGCGGCATCGACAACCTCGCCTACTACCGGGTGCGGGAAGACAATCCGCGCTACTACCTGGACTACACCGGCTGCGGCAACAGCCTCAACGTGCGCCACCCGCACTCGCTGCAGCTCATCATGGACTCGCTGCGCTACTGGGTGCTCGACATGCACGTCGACGGTTTCCGCTTTGACCTCGCCGCCGCCCTCGCCCGGGAGTTCCACGACGTGGACCGGCTCAGCACATTCTTCGACATTGTCCAGCAGGACCCGGTCATCTCCCAGGTCAAGCTCATTGCCGAACCGTGGGACGTGGGCCCCGGCGGCTACCAGGTCGGTAACTTCCCGCCCCTGTGGACCGAGTGGAACGGGAAATACCGCGACACTGTCCGCGACTTCTGGCGGGGCTACCCCGTACTGCCGGAGCTCGCCTCCCGCATCTCCGGCTCCTCCGACCTCTACCAGGCCGACGGGCGCCGCCCCGTGGCTTCCATCAACTTCGTCACCTGCCACGACGGCTTCACCTTGGCCGACCTCGTCTCCTACGACCGCAAACACAACGAAGCCAACGGGGAGGACAACCGGGACGGCACCGACGACAACCGCTCGTGGAACCACGGCACGGAAGGCCCCACCACCGACCCTGCCATCGCCACGCTGCGCCGCCGCCAGATGCGCAACATGCTGACCACGCTCATGCTCAGCCAAGGCGTGCCCATGCTCTCCCACGGCGACGAGATCGGCCGTACCCAACACGGCAACAACAACGCCTACTGCCAGGACAACCCCATCTCCTGGGTGGACTGGGAGCTCGCCCGCCGCAACGCCGACCTGCTCGACTTTGTGCGCACCCTGTCCCGGCTGCGCCGGGAGCACCCGGTGTTCCGGCGTCGCCGCTTCTTCCAGGGGGCCCTCCCCGGGCGGGGCAAGCAGCGCGACATCGCCTGGCTGCGCCCGGACGGCACGCTCATGGAGGATGCCGACTGGGGGCGGGGGTGGCGCGCCCTCGGCGTGTTCCTCAACGGCGACGCGATCACCGAGCCGGACCGGATGGGCCGCCGGATCCGCGACGACTCGTTCCTCCTCCTGCTCAACGCGGGGATCAACGACGTGCAGTTCACCCTGCCCGGTCCCAGCTACAGCGCGGCGTGGGAGACGGTGGTCGACACGGCCGACCCTGAGGTGGCCGGCCGCCCCTACTTGCCCGCCGGCAGCGACGTCACCGTGATCGACCGGTCGTTCCTGGTGCTCAAGGGGGTGACGAAAGCCCTGCCCTCCTGAACCTGCGCGGCGGCTGGAAGGCAGCGGAAAACCCGGGATCCGTCCTGCCCGCCGCAGCGTCTGACCGGATAGCGCGCGGACCGCGACAGGGCGGGCTGGAGAGGACGGCTCCGGCCCGTCCCGTCCGTTCTCACTCTGCGGTGCTGCGTCTTCCGCGGCGCCGACGCAGCTCTCCTCGCACGGGAACCAGTGCCACGGCGAAGAGCGCGCTGACGAGGACTGCGCTCAGCAGCGCGGGGATCAGATCCCCGGAGGTGCTGGCCCACGCAGCGAGGGCTTCAGCGGTCAGCAGTGCCGCAGCCACAGCCACGACGCTGAACGCCATCAGGATGAGCATCAGGCGGCCATCGGACATCGGGTACCGGTGTGTCCAGTCCAGCGACGTCAGCCACGCCTTGATGCTCCGCTTCCGGGGCGCGGCCCCGCGGTTCTTGGCCCGCCTGGGATGTGCGGCGCGCTGCCGGATACGTGCTCCCTTGGCAGGCGAGCGGCGGCGGCCCACCGCTTGCCGGTGTGCGACGGACATGCCCACCTCCGTACTCTCGTTCGGCGGGCCGCTACCCGACCACCCCCGACCAAGAACCTCCCACATATGAAGAAAAGGGACATGAAGCTCTAGAAATCCCTTTACGTTCCTCAGAGGTGGAAACCGGTAAAGAATCCTGGGAAGGGGTAGCGTCATTACCCATGAGCGAACAGAATCCACCGGTCCAGCGATCCGAAGAAGAATGGCGGGCGATCCTCGACCCTGAAGCGTTTGCCGTACTCCGCCTCGGTGCCACAGAACCACCGTGGAGCGGCGAATACGTGTCGACGACAGCCCAGGGCGTCTACCGCTGCCGGGCCTGCGGGGCGGAACTCTTCCGTTCCGAACACAAATTCGACGCCCAGTGCGGGTGGCCGAGCTTCTATGATCCTGTAGACAGTTCCGCGGTGACCCTGCACGAGGATCTCTCCCACGGCATGGTGCGCACCGAGGTCCGCTGTGCCCGATGCGGCTCCCACCTGGGACATGTCTTCTACGGGGAGGGTTATCCCACCCCTACCGATGCCCGTTACTGCATCAACTCCATCGCTTTGACGTTGGAAGCAGAGGACACAGTGGAATAGCATCCTTCTTCATGTCACCCCTCCCCTTACCCCTGTGGAACATCTCTGACGAAGGTTCTCCCCTATGACCCCCAAGCGTCATCCAGCCGGACCACGACGGCTGGTTCCGCGGATGGCTCGCGGCTCCGCCCCCTGGCTGCTTCCCGCCTTCACTGCCGCGGGTCTGGCCGTACTTACGAGCCGGGGTTCGCGAACGCGCAAGGCGCTCGCAGTCCCCGTAGTAGCCCTGGCGGCGGGGATGGCCTGGTTTTTCCGTGACCCCGACCGTGGCCCCGCGAGTGGTCGCTTTCTCTCCGCCGCCGACGGTGTCGTCCAGAGCGTCGATCCACTGCCCGATGGCAGGACCCGGATCGCGGTGTTCATGAACCCCCTGAACGTTCACGTGAACCGGGCTCCGATCGCCGGTGTGGTCACCGGGGTCGAACACCGTCCCGGCGGCTTCCTCCCGGCCTTCGACAAGGACAGCGAACGTAATGAACGCGTCATCTGGACCTTCGACACCGAAGTGGGCGAAGTCACGGTCATCCAGATCGCTGGGGCGATGGTCCGCCGCATCGTCCCGTATCACCCGGTCGGTGCGAAGGTCGAGCAGGGCGAGAGAATCGGTCTCATCCGCTTCGGTTCTCGAGTCGACGTCTACCTCCCCCCGGGCATTGCGCCTGCGGTGGAGGTCGGACAGAAGGTCCGCGCCGGCGAAACCCGCCTCGACCGCGACTAATCCGGTGACCGCACCACCGGATACGGCGGTTCGGACGGAACCGCGCCTCTCCGTAGCCGACTGTCTCACACTCGGCAATGCGCTGTGCGGGTTCATGGCGGTCTGCCAGCTCGTCACCGCACAGCTCGCGCACACCGCGTCCGGTGCCCTGGGACCGCTGCCCCGCGAAGCGGTCACGATGCCCATCATCCTGCTGCTGGGTGCGGCAGCCTTCGACCTGTTCGACGGGAGGGTGGCGCGCCGGCTCGGCGGCAGCGCAATGGGCGCCGAGCTCGACAACCTGGCCGACGTGATCAGCTTCGGGTTCGCCCCGGCGTTCTTCGTGGTCACCTGGGGTGCTTTCACCCACTCCGCTGGTTCGGTGCTGGTGCTTGTGGTCGCGGCGGCAGTCCTGCTGGCGGTCGTGGTCCGGTTGGCCCGGTTCTCCTGCCAGTCTCCCGGGGACCGCCACTTCACCGGCCTGCCCAGCCCGTTCGGTGCGATGACGGTGATCGTCATCGTGCTGCTGCACCCGCCGGTGTACGTGGGGAGCCTCGCGATCCTCGTGGTGGCCTGGCTGATGGTCAGTTCGATCCGCTACCCCAAGCCCCGCGGCCGGTCGGCCTACACCGTTGTGGCGTCTCTCGTGGGAGGCGCGGGATGCCTGGTGGCGTGGGCGATGGACGCTCCTGGCGGGCTCCTGCTGCTCTACTCCAGCGCGCTGTTGATGCTGCTCGTGCTGGTCTTGGCACCGATGTCGCTGCGGCGGCGCCCCTGACCGGACGGTTTCTGGGGTGCGGCGTCTCCGCCTCGAAGGCGGAGGCGCCGCACAGCCAGGAACGGGGCGGGACGGCCGCCTCGACTAGGGCAGGGCCTCCACCAGTTCCGCGACGCTCTTGCGCTTGCCCGTGAAGAACGGGATCTCCAGGCGGGTGTGCCGGCGGGCTTGGGCGGCACGCAGCGCCCGCACCAGGTCAACGATGCGGTGCAGTTCGTTGGCTTCGAAGCCGAGCAGCCACTCGTAGTCGCTCAGCCCGAAAGTGGACACGGTGTTCGCGCGCACGTCCGGGAAGGGTGCGGCCATCCGGCCGTGCTCGGCGAGCATCTGACGGCGCTCCTCTTCCGGCAGCAGGTACCACTCGTAGGACCGCACGAAGGGATAGACGCACAGGTATTCGCGCGGTTCCTCCCCGGCCAGGAAGGCGGGGACGTGGCCCCGGTTGAACTCCGCCGGACGGTGGATGCCGATCGCCGACCACACCGGGGTGCTGGCCCGGCCCAAGGCGGTGCGGCGGAAGTCGGCGTAGATCGTCTGGAGCTGTTCCGGGGTGTCCGCGATCCACCAGAACATGACGTCGGCGTCGGCGCGGAAGCCCTGCACGTCGTAGACGCCCCGGGTGGCAGTGCCTTTCTCCGCGGCCGCGTCCAGCAAGCCGGTCAGTTCGTCTCCGGCAGCGGCGCGGTCCAGCGCGGTGATGTCGCCGACCCGGAACACCGACCACATGGTGTAGCGGATCAGCTTGTTGAGTTCCTCAACGTCGGGAGTGGTGGTTTCCGTACTCACCTGTGACTCCTTTGTCCTCCGGTTGTGTGAGTGATACGGCGCGCGGCCTCTTCAGCACTGCTGAGGCACGCGGGGATACCCACGCCGTTGTAGACGGCGCCGCACACGGCGAGCCCGTCGATACCGTCCAGGGCCGACCGGATCCGGGCGACCCGATCGCGGTGGCCCACCGTGTACTGGGGGAGTCCGGCGTTCCAGCGGGTGACGTGGCTGTCCACTGGCGGTCCGGACACCCCGCACAGGTCTGCAAGGTCGCTGGTGGCCCGGGCCACCAGCGTGTCGTCGTCGTAGTCCACGACTGCGTCGTCGCCGAACCGGCCGAGCGAGCAGCGCAGCAGCACAATCTCTTCCCCCGGGTTGGCGTCGCGCAGCTCCGCGGCGAGCCACGGCCACTTCACACTGCTGAAGGTCACCGCTTTGATGGTGCGGCCTTCCACGCTGGGCACCAGGAATCCGCTGGCGGTAGGCGGGGCGGGGAACGCGGAGAGCGGGTAGGCGAGGGTGACCACGGCCATGCTCGCGTAGCGGACACCGCCCAGTTCCACTGCGGCGCTCGGGGCGATCGTGCGCAGCAGGCGTGCCGCCTCCGGCGCGGGGCAGGCCAGCACGACCGCGTCGGCATCGACCGTTTCGGCAGGCGGGTCGCCCACGGCCAGTTGCCACCCCTGCTCGGTGCGGCGCAGGTCCCGGGCCGGGGTGGCGGTCCGGACGGTGACGCCTGGCTGTGCGGCAAGGGCGTCGATCAGGGTGGCCAGGCCGCCGCGCAAGGTGGCGAAGAGCGGAGGCGGTGGCTCTGCGGTCGGGCGGGCGGTCCGGGAGTGTGCGTCGCGTGCGATCGCTGCCAGGGACCGCTGGGTGCGGGCGGCCGAGGCGAGCTGCGGCAGGGTGGCGTCCAGGGACAGTTGGTCGGCGCGGCCCGCGTAGACACCGCCCAAGAGCGGTTCCACGAGACGGTCGACGGTTTCGCGGCCCATCCGGATCCCGATGTAGGTGGCGACCGGGACGTCCGCCTTGACGGGGGTGGCGGGCCAGACGAGGTCGCGGGCGGCGCGCAGCACGCCGAGCGGGGAGAGCACCCCGCTGCGGGCTAGGGCCGCGAAGTCGCTGGGCACTCCCATGACATGGCCTTCCGGGAAGTCCCGGAGCTTGCCGCGACTGTAGATCTGCGAGGTCACGGTTCCTGGGTGGGTGACCCGCTCGGTGAGACCGAGTTCGTCAATGAGGGAGAGCGCCTCGGGACGGCGGGCCAGGACTGCTTCCGCGCCGACGTCGGCGGAGACCCCTGCGACTTTCTCCACCGCGAGTTTGCCGCCGGGCCGTGCCGCGGCTTCCAGCACGGTGACGCGGTGTCCGCTGCGGGCGAGCCGGTGTGCGACGGCCAGACCGGACACGCCGCCACCGACCACCACGGTGTGTGGTGTGGTGTCCATGCCGCCAGCTTCCCAGATACTTTTAGAAGCCTTGCACCACCCCCCGTTTCCAAGCGGCTACCCCGTGACCGTTATGTGACCAGATGACCAGGAACCTCCGGGGCTGTGGGGGTCGTCACACCAGCCATGAGCACCAACGTGTCCCCCCGGCCGCGGCAGCGCCGCAGGGGTGCCGCATCGATCGTCACGCTGTTTGCCGCCCTGCTCCTGGCAGGGTGTGCCTCCTCCAACCTGGCCGGGGACTCGGCCGGTGAAGTCCCCGCTGTCGCAGAGCCCGCCGACGCCGCTCCGGAAGCGCTTCCGGCGGACACGGACGGCCTGCTCGTGCTCCCCGACCAGCGGATGGTGGTCCACTCCGCGTCCATGAGCCTCCTCGTCGAGGATGTCGACGAGGCTGCCGCGGAAGTCAAAGAGTGGGTCCGGCAGGCCGGCGGGTACGTCGCCTCCGAGACGGCGAATGCGGCGTCCGGACGCAACCCGCAAGTACGGCTGAGCCTGCGGGTGCCGGTCGACTCCTATGAGGAGGCGCTCAACGCGTTCGCCGCGCTGGGGACCCGGCAGAGTCTGGAGCGGAGCGTCACGGACGTCACCGAAGAGGTCGCTGACGTCGACAGTCGGGTGGCTTCCGCGGAAAAGTCCGTGGCGCGGTTGCAGGAGCTGCTGGACGAGGCGGACACGATCAGCGACATTCTGGAGATCGAGGAGCAGATCAGCTCCCGCCAAGCCGAGTTGGAGGCCATGCAGGCGCGGCAGCGGGTCCTGGCCGATCAGACCTCGTATGCCACGGTGGACGTGGAGTTGAGGCTGCCCTCTTCAGCGGTCCCCGTGGACGACGGCGACTCCCCCGGCTTCGTCGGGGGTCTTGCTGCGGGCTGGCGCGCTCTGCTGACCGTGGTGGACGTGGTCGTCGTGGTCATCGGCTGGCTGCTGCCGTTCACCGTGGTGGCTGCGGCGGCCGCCGTGCCCGTGGTGTGGCTGCGCCGTCGGCGCTCCCGACGCAAGGAAGACACCGCAGCAGGTACGGGCACGGACACACCGGTTACCCATGAGCCTTCCGCAGCCCAGGAACAGGATCCAGCCGCCCCTGGCCAAGACCGGGACTAGCCCCGTGCCCGTCCGGCCGTTTCGGACGGGCACGCACTGGGCTTCTTCGTGGTCTCAGTTCGCGGTCTGCGTGTGGACGTACTCCACCAGCCGCTCTAGGACTGCCGGGTCGGTGGTGGGAAGCACTCCGTGGCCGAGGTTGAACACGTGGCCTTCGGCGGCCTTGGCGCGGGCCAAGACGTCGTCGGTGCGTTCCGCGACCACGCTCCACGGGGCGAACAGCACCGCCGGGTCGAGGTTCCCCTGGAGTGCGGTGTGGGGACGGACCCGTCGCGCTGCCTGGTCGAGCGGCACCCGCCAGTCCACGCCCACCACGTCGGCACCGGCCTCGCTGAGCAATCCCAGCAGCTCGCCGGTGCCGACCCCGAAGTGGATGCGGGGCACGTCGAACTCGGCGAGCTGGGCGAAGATCCACGAGGAGTAGGGCAGGACGTTGGCCCGGTAGTCCTCCGCGCTGAGCGCTCCCACCCAGGAGTCGAACAGCTGCACGGCGCTGGCCCCCGCGGCGATCTGCACCCGCAGGAATTCCAAGGTGATGGCGGACAGCCGCCGCATCAGTTCAGTCCATACCTCGGGCGCGCCGTACATCAAGGCCTTGGTGTGCTCGTGGTGCCGGGAGGGCCCGCCTTCAATCAGGTAGGAGGCGAGCGTGAACGGCCCTCCGGCAAACCCGATGAGTGGACGGCTGCCGAGTTCCCGCACCAGTTCGCGGATCGCCTCGGTTACGTACGGCACGTCGTCGGGTTCGAGGCCACGCAGCCGCCGAGTGGCGGCAAGGTCGCGGATCGGCTCGGCGACGACCGGGCCGACGCCGGGTTTGATGTCGAGGTCGACGCCGATGGCCTTGAGCGGGACCATGATGTCGCTGAAGAAGATCGCGGCGTCGACGTTGTACCGGCGCACCGGCTGCAAGGTGATCTCGACGATCATGTCCGGCCGGGCGCAGGCTTCCAGCATGGGCACGCCTTCGCGGAGCTTCCGGTACTCCGGCAGGGAGCGTCCGGCCTGGCGCATGAACCATACCGGGGTGTGCGGGACGGGCTGCCTGCGGCAGGCCCGGAGAAAAGCAGAGTCTTGTAGCGTCACACTTCTGATCGTGCCATGCTCTCTGAGTGACCGCGCGGCATGTCCCAAGATCATCACGAAACTCCGACACGCCGGCAAAAACTTCCAGGAGCTGCCAGGAGTCGTGACACTGTCGTCAGTGTGCTCTTTCCGGTGACCCGAAAAGATTAAGGCTGAACTTCCACATGCCCCCTCACAGTAGGTCTGATGAGGCTCCGCCCGCGTTCCTGCGGGCAGTGCAGAGTCTGCACACCCGAACGGTGCGGCCTGAGATCGTGGTGGAGGACATTCCTGCGCCGCGGCGCCTTGCCCCGTATACGGTCGCAATGGCGGCGACGGTGCACACCGACGAGGGGGACGCGGCGTTCGGACGGTTGATCGTGCTGTACGACCCGGAGGAGTCCCGAGGCTGGCCGGGGCCGTTCCGGATGGTGGCCTATGTGAGCGCCGAACTGGAACCGGACTTGTCAGGGGACCCGCTGCTCGGCCAGGTGGCCTGGAGTTGGCTGACCGAGGCCCTGGAGGCGCAGGGCGCGGACCATCGCGCACTGAGCGGGACGGTCACCCGCGCCACCACGGAGGGCTTCGGCCTCAAAGCGGGGGAGCCCACGACGACGGAGGTGGAGGTCCGGGCTTCGTGGACGCCGACGGAGGCCGAAGACCTGTCCGCGCACCGGGCCGCCTGGCTGGATCTGCTGTCCGTTGCCGCCGGACTCCCCCCGGTGGATGTGACGGATATCTCTCGCAGGGCGCGTTCTGATGCTTGACGGTTAGGGTGGGGCTTGTACGGCCCCGCCTCGGCCGGGGCTTGTCGGTTGGGGCGGCCCCCAGGCGGCAGCGGGGAGCACATACCGTAGGGGTGTGGCGAACGTGCTGAACTCCAAGACCGAAGAAAGCCCCGATCCTGAGTCCACTGCCTCAGAACAGACGCCTGAAGCTCCCCTGCTGAGCGAGCCCAGAGACGGGATTCCCCCGGTCGTCGCCGACGATGAGGAACTGGCACGCGTGGCCGCCAAGTTCGCCGCGGGCAGCGGGCCGGTCGCGGTGGACGCCGAACGCGCCTCGGGATACCGCTACGGACAGCGCGCCTACCTGGTCCAACTACGCCGGGCCGGGGCCGGCACGGCGCTGATCGACCCGGTGGCCTGTCCTGATCTGTCGGTGTTGCGGGACGCGGTCGGCGACGCCGAGATGGTGCTGCACGCGGCCCACCAGGACCTGCCCTGTCTCACCGAAGTGCACCTGCGCCCGCGGCGCTTGTTCGACACCGAGTTGGCCGGGCGGCTGCTCGGCTACCAGCGGGTCGGCTTGGGTGCCATGGTGGAGCGGGTCCTGGGCGTCCGGCTCGCTAAAGAGCATGCTGCGGTGGACTGGTCGACCCGGCCGCTGCCGGAGGACTGGCTGCGCTATGCCGCGCTGGATGTCGAGGTCCTCATCGAGCTGCGGGACGCGTTGGAAGCTGAACTGGCTGAGACGGGCAAGCTGGAGTGGGCACGCCAGGAGTTCGCGGCGGTACTGGCCGCTCCGCCGAAAGAGCCGCGTCCTGATCCGTGGCGGCGCACTTCGGGGATCCACCGGGTCCGCAGCCAGCGCGGCTTGGGTGTGGTTCGGGAACTGTGGCTGGAACGCGACCGGATTGCCCGGGAGCGCGACCTGTCTCCGGGCCGGGTGCTGCAAGACTCGGCGATCGTGGAGGCCGCCCTGGCCATGCCCAGGACCCCGCAGGAGTTGACCGCGATCAAAACGTTCACGGTCCGCCTGGCCCGCCGCTATGTCCCGGTGTGGCTCAAAGCCATCAACCGGGTGCGGGACATGAAACCGGCGGAGCTGCCCCAGCCGAGTCCGCCAGGCTACGGGCCCCCGCCCACGAACCGGTGGGCCGACCGGGATCCAGCCGCGGCGCGGCGGCTCGAGGCGGCGCGTTCCGTGGTCGCGGAGATCGCGGAGCGGGTGGGCATGCCGACGGAGAACCTGCTGCAGCCGGATGCGGTCCGCCGTCTCGCCTGGTCGCCGCCGAGCCAGGTCAGTGTCGACTCGGTGGCCGAGCACCTGCGCACGCACCAGGCCCGTGACTGGCAGATCGAGTTGACTGCGGCTGCGCTGGCCGAGGCGCTGCGTGCCGCGGACCGTTGAGGCGCAGCACTTGAGGTGACCAACCCCATAGCCGGTGGCGGACTGTTTCGGGTACCGTGCACCCCAGACACATGATGTTATTGAACCGTGTCTGTTCTGGAGCTGAAGAGAAATATTCGCACGGTTCTCAGCAGACTGGCGTCCCTGGTTTTCTCGTGGTTCTCAGCCGTTCGGCGGGCAGTGTCGTGCGGTTCCCCTACCGCTCCTCCTAGCCTTCCCGCCGGAGGGGAGGACATTGACGCAGCGGAACAGACCGCGGCTTTGGAGCGCGTGCTGACCGAATGTGCTCAGCGGCACGGCGAGGAGCATCCGGACACCATTGCTGCGCGCAACAACCTTGCCGGCCGGTATGCCGCTACTGGGCGGCGCGATATCGCCGTCACCGAGTTCGAACGGGCGTTAAGCGACGCGGTCCGGACGCTTGGCGAGCACCACGTGCTGGCCGAGGTCGTCCGGGAGAACCTCGCCGTGTGCCACGAGGATGCCGACCGTTTCGGCGACGCCGCGCACCATTGGCAACAGCTCGTAGCGCAGCGGGCTGCGCGGCTGGGTCGGCATCACCCGGACACGCTGCTGGCCCGGGCCCGGCTCGCGGTGGCGTGCCGGCGTGCCGGACGGCTACGCGAGGCAGCCGACCACTACCGTGACGTCCTGCAGCATTCGGCGGCGTTCTCCGCGGAGGATGTGGAGGCGTGGCGGTTGGGCTTGGCCCGGACGTTGCGGCGGATGGGTCAGGACGACGAGTGCCGGGCACAGCTCCGGCTGGTGGTGGCCCAGCGCCGCCTCCGCCTCGGTGTGCGGCATCCGCGCACGCTGGCCGTCCACTACCAGTTGGGGTTGTCGTATGCACGGTCCGGCCGTCCCGAGGAGGCGGTGCGGGTCCTGCGCGAGGTCTACCGCCACTGCCTCGCTGCAGTGGGAGATCCGGAGGTGCGCCGGCTGGCGCTGCGGGTGCGCCGTGAGCTGGCAGCGGCGTACCGTGCCGCGGGACGTCCTCAGGCGGTAGCGGCACTGCGCTGACTCCGCTGCGGTGTCCCGGTCTGCGGCTGCGGTGGGCAACGCCGCGGGTTACTGCGGAGTATTCCCCGGAAGGCGGCTTTCTCCTATACTCGCAGCATTAGTTACTGATGAGTAGCATAGGGGCGACAACCCGCCATCCGCCTGATAAAGGAGGGGCAATCGTGCCGCGAACTGCCCGCGACGTCGTATTCGTCGACGGGGTGCGCACTCCGTTTGGTAAGGCCAATAAAGGCCTTTACACCGAGACCCGCGCGGACGACCTCGTCGTCCGGGTCATCCGCGAACTGCTGCGCCGCAACCCCGCACTGCCCCCGGAACGCATCGACGAAGTCGCTATCGCCGCCACCACCCAGATCGGCGACCAGGGAATGACCATCGGCCGCAGCGCCGCCATCCTCGCCGGACTGCCCCGCAGCGTGCCCGGCTACGCCATCGACCGCATGTGCGCGGGCGCCATGACCGCGGTGACCACCACCGCGGCCGGCATCGCTTTCGGCGCCTACGACGTCGTCATCGCCGGCGGTGTCGAACACATGGGCCGTCACCCCATGGGCGAAGGCGTGGACCCCAACCCGCGCTACCTCTCCGAGAAACTGGTGGACCCCTCCGCCCTGATCATGGGCAACACCGCCGAGAACCTGCACGACCGCTACCCCACCATCACCAAGGAGCGCGCCGACGCCTACGCGGTGCGCAGCCAGGAGAAGACCGCCAAAGCCTACGCCGAAGGCAAGATCCAGCCTGACCTGGTCGAAGTAGCGGTCCGCAGCAGCGAGAACGGCTACGGCCTGGCCACCGTCGACGAACCGCCGCGACCCGGCACCACCATGGAGGCGCTGGCCACCCTGAAGACCCCGTTCCGCCCGCACGGCCGCGTGACCGCGGGCAACGCCGCGGGCCTCAACGACGGTGCCACCGGGGCGATCCTCGCCGCCGAAGACGTCGCCGCGGAACTCGGCCTGACCGTCAAGATGCGCCTGGTCGACTTCGCGTTCGCCGGAGTGGACCCCGAGGTCATGGGTGTCGGCCCCATCCCGGCCACCGAGAAGCTGCTCGCCCGCAACGGCCTGACCATGGACGACATCGGCCTCATCGAGATCAACGAGGCCTTCGCCGTCCAAGTGCTGGCCTTCCTGGAGCACTTCGGCATCCCCGACGACGACCCGCGGGTCAACCCGTGGGGCGGCGCCATCGCGATGGGCCACCCGCTGGCCTCCTCGGGCGTGCGGCTGATGATGCAGCTGTCCCGCCTCTTCGCGGAACGCCCCGATGTCCGCTACGGCCTGACCACCATGTGCGTGGGCATGGGCATGGGCGGAACGGTCCTGTGGGAGAACACCAACTGGGAGGGGAACGCCAAGTGATCAGCGCGATCGAGGCCGCGCGGGAACAGTTTGCCGACGAAGTCGTCACCCGGGCACTCTCCCGCGACGTCGAACTGCCCTACGGGGCGGGCAAGGCCGTTCTCATCACCCTCGACAACGGCCACGACCACACCAAACCCAACACCTTCGGCCCTGCCGGCCTGCTGAGCCTCAACGAAGCGATCGACGCCGCTGCCGCACGCACCGACATCGTCGCCGTAGCGATCACCGGCAAACCGTTCATCTTCGCTGTAGGCGCCGACCTCAACGGGGTGCCCAAGATCCAGAACCGGGAGCAGGCGCACGCCATCGGCAAGCTCGGCCACGACGTGTTCCGCAAGCTCGGCGAACTCCACGTGCCGACCTTCGCGTTCATCAACGGCGCGGCCATGGGCGGCGGTGTGGAAGTGGCGCTGCACTGCACCTACCGCACCGTCTCCTCCGGGGTGCCTGCGTTCGCGCTGCCCGAGGTGTTCCTGGGCCTCGTGCCCGGCTGGGGCGGCACCTACCTGCTGCCCAACCTCATCGGCGCGGAAAAGGCGCTGAAGCTCATCATCGACAACCCGCTGGCCCAGAACAAGACGATCAAGGGCCCGCAGGTCTACGAGATGGGCATCGCCGACGCGATCTTCGAACCCGCCGACTTCCTCGAAGAGTCGCTGCGCTGGGCCGCCAAAGTGGTCACCGGGGAGATCACCGTCGAGCGCCCCGAAGTCGACAAGGGCGAGGCATGGGACCAGGCCGTGGCGACCGCGCGGTGGACCGTGGACGCCAAGCTGCACGGGGCCTCCCCCGCCGCGGTGCGGGCGATCGACCTGGTTGCCGAAGCGAAGAACCGCACCCGGGATGAAGGCTTCGCCGCCGAAGACGAAGCGCTCGCCGACCTGATCCTCAGCGACCAGCTCCGCGCCGGACTGTACGCCTTCGACCTGGTGCAGAAGCGGGCCCGCCGCCCCAAGGGCGCCCCCGACAAGTCGCTGGCCCGCCCCGTTACCAAGGTCGGCATCATCGGCGCGGGACTCATGGCAAGCCAGCTGGCGCTGCTGTTCGCCCGCCGGCTGGAAGTCCCCGTCGTCATGACCGACCTGGACCAGGAGCGCGTGGACCGCGGCGTGCGCTACGTGCACGACGAGGTCGACAAGCTGCTCGCCAAGGGCCGGGTCAACTCCGACAAGGCCAACCGGATTAAAGCCCTGGTCACTGGGTCGCTGTCGTACGAGGCGTTCGCCGACGCCGACTTCGTCATCGAAGCCGTCTTCGAGGAGATGTCGGTCAAGAAGACGGTGTTCGCCAAGGCGGAAGAGCACATCTCCCCCGAGGCGGTGCTCGCCACCAACACCTCCTCGCTGTCGATCAGCGAGATGGCCGCGGACCTGAAGCACCCTGAGCGCGTGGTCGGCTTCCACTTCTTCAACCCGGTGGCGGTGCTGCCGCTGTTGGAGATCATCCGCGGCGAACGCACCGACGACGCCACACTGGCGACTGCTTTTGCTGTCGCCAAGCAGTTGAAGAAGACCGCGGTGCTGGTCAAGGACGCGCCCGCGTTCGTCGTCAACCGGCTGCTCACCCTGTTCATGGGTGAAGTGCTGTCCTCGGTGGAGGAAGGCACCGAACCGGAGGTCGCCGACCGCGCGGTCGCGCCGCTCGGCCTGCCCATGTCGCCGCTGATGCTGCTGCAACTGGTCGGCCCGGCCGTGGCCCTGCACGTGGCCGAAACCCTGCACGCCGCGTTCCCCGACCGGTTCCGCGTCTCAGAGCAGCTCAAGGCAATGGTGGAGGCGGGCAAGACCACGATCTACGCCCCCGACTTCACCATCGACCCTGAAGTGCGGGCGTTCTTCACCGGCGGCGACTCCCCCAAGAGTGAGGAGGAGATCCTCAACCGTGCCCTGGAGGCGCTGGCCCGGGAGATCAAGATCATGCTCGATGAGGGCGTGGTCGCCGAGCCCGCCGACATCGACCTGTGCATGATCACCGGTGCGGGCTGGCCGTTCCACCTGGGCGGTATCACCCCGTACCTGGACCGCACGGGAATCTCGGAGAAGGTCAACGGGGTCCGTTTCCACCCCGACGGTTTGAAGGCGCTGTAGCCCGCACCACGGCTCCCGCGCTGCGGCCCCGCTGCTCCCTTGCCGGGCAGCGGGGCCGTGCCATGTCCCGGCCCCGGTCTGATCATGTCCGGCTGGTGGGGGCGTTCCCGTCTTCCATCCCCGTCCGATCCGGGACAAGCTGGTACCGAGCTCGGGCCACCAGACGGAGCGCTGCTTGCCTGCGCAGCGCTGCCCGGGACAGTTCCGCGAACACGCGACGGTAGGGCTCGATGGCGTTGTGATCGGTGAGAGAGCTCCGCACCAATGGTTTCTACGTTCACCCGGTCATCGTCGAAAATCCAGAAACCGTGTTCGGGAATCGCGGGGAGTCGGACGTGCAGCGGCACAATTCCGATCACCGTGCCTTTGCGTGCGATGAGCTCCACGATACGGTCCAACCGACCGACCATGACCCTGCTTGGACAGATCCGCGCATACAGGACTGGCTCCCCAAGAACGATGTCCAATGTCTTTTCCGGATCGTCGAGAATACGGGCACGCTCCATCCGGGCTCGAACGCCGGCCTCGACATCGTCAGGCGCACCATGCAGGGGCCACCACACTGTGCAGGACCCACCGGGCATAGTCGGGGTCTGCAACAGTCCCGGAACCACCGAGGTCTCAACAGCCCGGAGCTGGCGTGTACGCCTCTCCAGATCGCCGAAAACCGCTTGTTTGGCTCGGGTTCCCAGCGAGTTGACGACGCCAGTTCGCATAGTGGGTTTCCAGTGTCCTGCGCATAGCGAGCAGTTCGGCAATGGAACCTGGAGCGCCACAGGCTCCCGCCCATGCCTTCAGGTCCTCCACCGAAGCGGTCTGCCTGCCCAATTCCAGCTTGGACACTTTCGACGGATGCCAGCCCAACGCCTGAGCCAGTGCCCGGCCAGACAGCCCGGCCGCTACCCGGATCTCCCGCAAGCGCGCCCCAAGAGAGGTACAGGCCATCTGATAGTCGGTCATTGCACTCTGGTCGCCAAGTAGTCGGTATAGGTCAGCGCATGATGCCACGCCGCGTCTCGCGTGGTCACCGCAGCGACGACAGTTTCTGGAGTATCGTCGAGCCAGATGCCAGCGACGTCATCGCCGTCGAACTCAAACCGCGCGCCTATGCGACTGTCAAAGATCCAGAAATCCTCGTCGGGGAGTTCCGCGACCACCGGATGTTCCCGGGGTAGGTAGCGGATATCCTCGCCTGCTGCGAGATTTCAAGGTGTCGCCCGCAACTCCCAACGCAGGTAGTCTGAGGGCGGATCGTCAACAATCCGCACCCTCTCCATCCGCTTCCCTTTGGCGAGCTCTTCCCACACCATGGTCAACCACGGTTTGAGCCACTCGATTCCGGGGTCTTTTCCGGCCAGCCATTCTTGAAACGGCTTGTCCTCCCCCACGTTTCCGTACCAGCTTCGGGTTTCCAGACGCCACGCGGTGTACCGATAGGCCCGGAAAAGATCAGTGAATTCATCATCGCTCACATATTCCCGCACGCCGTTATCCTTGGGGGCAAAGCGGACCATCAGCTCTCGAGGGACGACGACAGCCGCCTCGTTAGGCAACACATTTTCCAACTGAGCCAGTGCCTCAGCGTCAACAAGCCAATAACCCTGCACAACGATGTCTCCCGTGTCGGTTTCGTACAGGGTCGGGAACTTCCCACTCACTGACGTCGTACCAAGCTTGCGAAGTTTCATGTCCTCTCCTTCGCAAGGATAGTCCCCGTTTGTCTATTGTGAAGAAGGATTGCTAGAGATTTCCCTCCCCTGCGCGAGCAATCTCGAGCAATCTCTCCCCCGTTCTTCTCCGAGGCCTCTACCGTTCATGGTGGGAAACATAGAATCCACCGAACGTTTCAGAAAGGCGTCCACTGTGGACCGGTGTGCAGTTGAGGAATCTGAGAAGCACGTGCTTACCCCCTACGTTCGAGTCGGTGTCCAGGACGGTCGACTCTTTCTCGGATCCGGATCCATTCAACGAGTCTTCAGCACCACATCCGTCTGGGAGCCGCTGATCCGCCTCGTCGGCTACTACTCGATTCCCCGAACCTTAGCGGAGGCAAGAACCTCTGGAAGGAGAATGCGGATTTTCTTCTCAACTTTCCCAGGAGCTCGTATCGATCCTCTACAACGGCCCTTACCTCATTCTCGCCGACTCCTATCACCCGGTAGACAGGTATAGTCGACATTCTTTATTCCACTGGCTCTCAGGAGCCGACCCGCAAGAAGTTCAAGAACGCCTGGCAAGAAGTCACGTTGTCTTCCTGGGATGCGGTGGTATCGGGAATCTGATGTCCGTCAATCTGGCCACTGCTGGAGTCGGCCAGGTGACCCTTGTCGACAGCGATCTCATCGAGAAAAGCAATTTGACGAGACAATACCTGTTCATCGGGGCCGAGTCGGTAGACCCAAATGCGAGGTTTTAGCACGGGAATTGCGCTCCCGTAACTCCGCCGTCGAGATTTCCCTCATGCAACGGCGTATCATCAACCGCGCGGATCTTGATACCCTTACCAAAGCCGACCTGATCGTGCTTTCAGCCGACTCTCCAGGGATCACCGAACTCGTCAACGCTCACTGCGTCACCACCGGACAGGTCTGGCTTAACGTGTGTTATGTCAATGACATTGCGGTATGGGGCCCCTTAGTCATCCCTGGTGTGACCGGGTGCTGGGCTTGTCAACGACTCACTGCTCGGGACTCCTCAGGGAATACAGAGCTCGATATCCTGGTATCCCGCATCAACAGTCGCTATCAGTCTCCCTCTCATGGCTCGACCAATATGCCTGCTGCTGCGCTCGCCAGCCTTGACGTCTTGAAGTACCTGGGCGGCTTCGGTTCTGTGCAGTCATTGAATCGGAAAGTGGGATTGTGGACCCACGAACTACGGCTAGACGAACAGTCCAGTCCGCGCAACCCTGAATGCCCGGCATCCGGATCGATACGGGCTTCGTCCAAGAGCTCTGTCTAACCTCGGGGGTTCATTTCCTTTGTCTTCTTCCTGTATCTTCTGTGCGATCGCTGCCGGACAGGCACCCTGTCATCCGTTCTGGGAGGATGACCACCATTTGGCATTTCTGTCGATCTACCCCAATACC
This sequence comes from Thermobifida sp., assembly GCF_017577275.1. Classification (NCBI taxonomy): domain Bacteria; kingdom Bacillati; phylum Actinomycetota; class Actinomycetes; order Streptosporangiales; family Nocardiopsidaceae; genus Thermobifida; species Thermobifida sp. The sequence continues at coordinate 4,626 of NZ_PITY01000035.1, read as the reverse complement.
GAAGGGTTTTCGGTGGTCATCCCCAAAATCCATCAACCTAGCTACGTGGTCCAGATGGACACCGATGCCTATCTCGCCCTTCACCTTGCCGCTCGTGAGGCGGCTCGATGCCTCGACAATGCGTTCGAGGATGTGGCACGCACCGGAATCATGTACGAGGGCTATGGCGTCGACCATGCCCACGCGAAACTCTTCCCCATGCACGGCACAGCAGGAAACGAAGGCGCCTCCTGGAGAGCCGTGCACTCCTCAGTAGACATTTATTTCCACCGGTACGAGGGCTACCTGTCCTCTCACGACCACGCCCGTGCTGATGACACAGAACTGGCTGCGTTAGCCGAGCGCATCAGGAGCGCACGCCAGTAAATCGAATAATCCCCTTTAGAGACCAGAGAGAATCTGGTCTCTAAAGGGGATTTTATAGACAACGAAGGGGTGGAAGTTATTCCCATCCACCCCCTCACGGTCTTTATTTTCGCTGCTAGTTGCTTCCGTCTCCGTTCATCGAAAACCTCCCCTTCCACTCTGCAAAGAACGATAGGACGATTTTCGAGGCCCTCTTACGTCGTCCTGGAATGAAAATAACACCGACTTCCTGGAAGAAAAGAGAGGTTTCTTGAGATTGCTCTGCCGCGTGCCCTGGACGCCGGTTCGCGGGCCGCCCGGGCGTCCAGGGCGCCTTATCGGTCGGGTTGCGCGGCTAGGAGCCGACTTTCGCCGCCGCGGCCGTGTCCTGCGTGGACTGCGGGGCCTCGTCGCTCTCGGTAATCCCGATACGGTCGTGCAGCCAGCGCAGCGGGCCAGGCAGCCACCAGTTGGCCTTGCCGAGCAGCCGCATCGTGGCGGGCACCAGCAGGGCGCGCACCAGGGTGGCGTCCACGACCACCGCCACGGCCAGGCCGATACCGACGATCTTGAGGAGCAGCAGGCCGGAGACCCCCATCGCGAGCAGCACCACGATGAGCAGCAGTGCGGCACTGGTGATGATCCGCCCGGTGCGCTGCAGCCCCACCGCGACCGAGTGGGTGTTGTCGCCGGTCGCCAAGTACTCTTCGCGGACCCGGCTGAGCAGGAACAGCTCGTAGTCCATGGCGAGGCCGAACGCGACGATGATGATGAGCACCAGGTAGGTGGGGTCGATTGTGCCGACCGGGGTGAAGGCCAGCACGTCGGCCAAGTGCCCTTCCTGGAAACCCCAGATGACCGCACCGAGGGATGCGCCCAGCGACAGGAAGCCCATGATGACCGCCTTGACCGGCAGGACTACCGAGCCGAAGGCGAGGAACAGCAGGACGAGGGTGGTCAGGGTGACGAACGCCAGGGTGGTGGGCAGGGTCCGCACGATTGCGTCCGTGTTGTCGAGCTGCTGCGCGGCTGGGCCGCCCACCAGCACCTCGTCCGCGCCTGTGGGAGGCTCCGCGGCGCGGACGTCCCGCACCAGACTGGACGTGGAGTCGTCGTCGATCTCGCCCTCGTAGGTCACGGCCAGGTGGGCGGTCTCGTCGCCGGTGCGGAGAATCTGGGCGCCGTGCGCGCCGTCCAGGTCGGCGAGCTCCGCGCGGAAGGCTTCCAGGTCGTCGTCGGTGACACTTCCGGTGACGACCACGTCGATCTGGCTGATCCCGCCTGCGGGGAAGTCCTCGCGGAGCATCTGCGTGGCCTGGCGGCTGTCAGCGTTGTCGGGCAGGTAGCGCTGGTCGGTGGAGCCGACGTTGAGAGAGGCCAGCGCCGACGCGAACGTGACGAGCACGGCAGCGACCGTGACCAGGTAGAGGATGGGACGGCGCATCACGCTGTGGGCCAGCCGCGACCAGCCGCCTACCCGGTCGTCGACGTCCGTGCCGGAGCTGCGCCGCACGCGGATGGGCAGCCGCAGCGCGTCGATGCGCGGGCCGACCACGGCGAGCAGAGCGGGGAGGACGACGAGCGCGGCCACGAGGTCGAACAGGACGACAGCGATCCCGCCCAAGCCGATCGATCCCAGGATGGGTTGCGGGAAGAACAGCAGCCCGGCAAAAGCGATGAGGACGGTAATCCCGGAGAAGGCGACGGTCCGCCCCGCCGTGGCCAGGGTGGCGGGCAGGGCGCTGGTGACCTGCCCGGTGCGGCGCATCTCTTCGCGGAACCGGTTGACGAGGAACAGACCGTAGTCGATGGCTAGGCCCAGGCCGAGGATGCTGGCGACGTTGACGGCGAACGCGGACACCTCGGTGACGTAGGTGAGGGCGCGCAGCAGAACCAGGGCGCCGAGGATCGCCAGACCGCCCACGGCCAGCGGCATCAATGCGGCGACCACACCGCCGAAAATAGCGACGAGCAGGACGAGCACCAGCGGCAGGGAGATGAGCTCGGCGCGGACCACATCGGTCCGGGCCTGCTCGGACAGTTCGTTCTGGATCGCTATCGGACCGCCCACGTAGGTGTCCAGCGGTCCGGCGTCCAGGTCGCGGGCGATCTGCCGGAAGGACTCCATCCGCTCCACCGCGTCGTCCCCAGCGAGAGTGATGGGCACGTACACCGCGTGGCGGTCTTCGGAGATGAGCACGCCCCGTTCGAGGTCGCTGAGCCCGTCGTCCAGGTAGGTGGTGGCCGAGACCACGTACTCGTCAGGGAGTTCGCTGACGGCTCGCTGCACCGCCTTGGCGAATGTGGGGTTGTCGAAGGTCAGCTCGTCGCTGCGGTAGACGGCTACCACGTCCACCCCGTCGTGGCCGAGCCTCTCCTCGATCACCTCGGCGGCTCGGGTGGACTCTGCCTCAGGGTCTTCGAAGCCCCCGTCGCTGACTGCGTCGAACAGCCCGGTGCCCCAGCCGAGCGCGAACACGACGAACGCCGCCGTGCCTAGGAGCACCCAAGCCCGACACCGGTAGGCGAACCGGCCGAGCGCAGAGAACATGAATGTCTCCCTCGGGTGTTCATTTGTGATAAATGGCGGTAACGTTAGCAAACACCGTTAACCATAAAGTACGGCGCTTACTGTACAGGGACCTTTCCACCAGCCACAAATCCCACCGCGAAGGACTTTCCGTGCCTAAAGACACGACCTTCCCCGCGAGGTGCGAGACCGGGGCCGCGTCCGTTCCCATGTCTCGGCGGATGCGGATCCGCGCAGCCACGCTGGCGGAGATCAAAACAATCGCCCGCAACCTGCTCAGCGCGCACGGCCCCGGCGGGGTCTCGCTGCGCGCGATCGCCCGGGAGATGGGCATGACCGCTCCCGCCCTCTACCGGTACTTCTCCAGCCTCGACGACCTGCTGCTCGCTCTCCGTGCCGAGTTCTTCGCCGAACTCAGCGCGCAGATCACCGACGCCAGCGGACGCCTCCCCGCCGACGACGTCGACGGCCGCCTGCTCGCCGCACTGCGGGCCTTCCGTTCCTGGGCACTCGCCAACCGGGCCGAGTTCATCCTGCTTTTCGGGCCCCGCGACGAACCGTTTACGACCACCGAACCGCACTGCGCCGCGCTGCAACACGAAAAGCAGCGGTTCGCCGCGATCTTCCTCTCCCTTTTCAACCGGCTGCTCGAAGAGGGGCGGGTACCGCTCCCCGACACCGCGTCTTTCTCCCCCGAGCTCCGCGCGCAACTGCACCTCTTCGCACGTGACGCCGGGTTTGCCGGGGCGAACGCCACCGAGGGGGCGCTGCGCGTCCTCACCGCATGCTGGGTCCGGCTCTACGGACTGGTCTGCATGGAAGTCTTCCGCAGCATGCCGTTCACCGTCGGCGACCTGGAACCGCTGTTCGAAGCGGAGCTCTGCGATGTGCTGACGTCGATCGGGGTCCGCTACCGGGCGCCGCACTCCTGACCGGAACCGGCTGGCACCCCGCAACGTCTCACAGAAGTGCCCGCCCGGAACACCCTGCTCGCTCGCCGTTGAGCAGGATGTCCGAATAGTGTGGGCTTCTCCGCTGTCCACCCCCGACGACGAAGGACCCCCCGTGGAGACGCCTCGCGGCGGCGCTGCCGCCCCGGATCCGACCCCTCAGGCTTCTTCTCAGGACGACACTCCAATCCCGCCTTCGGTGACGCAGCACAGCAGCCCCGTACCCCCGCTTCCGGGGACGGGAGCCGCGGAACCACGCGCGGATGCGAGCCCTCTCCCGGCTTCCTGGACGCCCGCCGGGCCCCCGCCCTCCAGTTTCCGCCCGCTGCCCCCCCACCCCCCCGAGGCCCCCCCCCGCCCGCCGCTGGCGATCGGCCCGGGGAACCCCCCGGAGGGCCAGGCCGTACCCGATGTTCTCCGCCACCGTCAGATGGGGGAAGAGGGCGTACTCCTGGAACACGAAGCCGACCCGGTCCCGGCGGAGGAGGGTCAGCTGCCGCTCGCTGAGGCGGCCGATGTCGACGTCCCCGATGATGGCGGTGCCGCTGGTGAGGCGGTCGAGCCCCGCGGCGCACTGCATGAGCGTCGACTTGCCCGAGCCCGACGGGCCCATGATGGCGGTGAACCGCCCGGCCTCGACGTCGAGGTCGATCTCGTCGAGGGCCACGACCGCGGTGGGGCCCTGGCCGTAGACCTTCGTCGCCTTGACGGCGCGCGCCGCCGGCGGCGCCGCGGTGGCGGTGGCCGGCGCGTCCTGGAGGTCGCCGGACGTCGGCGGGGTTGCCGCAGGGTTCTCCATGG
>NZ_PITY01000034.1:0-57999 GCF_017577275.1 Thermobifida sp. | reverse complement strand
CCCCCCAGCCACCGCACCCAAACCCGAAGCCCCACCCGCTCCCACCCTGCCCGCCGCCCAAGAAAAAGTGCTCCGCGCCGTCCGCGCCGCCAACCCCGCCACCGTCCTCGTCCTCACCAGCGGCTACCCGTTCGGCATCGTGTGGGCCGACGAACACATCCCCGCCATCCTCTGGTCAGCCCACGGCGGCCAAGAATACGGGCGCGCCCTCGCCGACGTCCTCTTCGGCGACGCCGACCCCACCGGACGCCTCACCCAAACCTGGTACCGCTCCGCAGCCGAACTCCCCGACCTGTTCGACTACGACATCATCGCCAACGACGCCACCTACCTGTACTACCTCGGCTCCCCGCTCTACCCCTTCGGGCACGGACTCAGCTACACCACCTTCGACTACACCGACCCTGAAGTCCACGTCACCGACGACCACGTCACCGTCCACGTCACCGTCACCAACACCGGCGACCGCTTCGGTGAAGAAGTCGTCCAGTGCTACACCCACCAGCGGGTCTCCCGCGTCAAACAACCACTCCGCAAACTCCAAGGATTCGCCCGCGTCGCCCTCCACCCCGGCGAATCCCGCCGCGTCCGCATCGACTTCCCCATCCACGCGCTCGCCATCTGGGACGTCACCCGATCCCGGTTCGTCGTCGAAGACGCACCCCGCACCGTCCACCTCGGACGCTCCGCCAAAGACCTGCGGGTCTGCGCCCCCCTCAACGTCCCCGGCGAACCCATCGGCCCCCGCCCCGCCACCCGGCTCCACGCCGCCGACAACGACGAATACCACGGCGTCGTGCTGTGCGCCGCCGCCAAAGACCGCGGAGACGCGGTACGCGCCACCGAACCCGGCGCCTGGATCGCCTTCCTCGACGTGGACTTCACCCCCGCCCCCAAGGAAGCCGTCATCTGCGCCAACACCGACCAGCCAGGCACACTCACCCTGCGCATCGACAACCCGATCAGCGGCCCCACCGTCGCCACCGCCGACATCCCCGCCGCCACCGACCACTTCGACTTCACCGAAGTCCGCATCCCCGTCGACAGCGTCACCCGCCGACACGACCTCTACATCGTGTTCGAAGCCGCAGGTACCGCCCTCTCCTGGATCGACCTGTCCTAAAAACAGGTGGGGCGGCACCCCCACGGGAGTGCCGCCCCACCATCCGAGCTCACGCCATGTTCCACCCCAAACGGGAACCCATCGTGCGCATGAAGCCCAGTTTCTGCTGACCAGCCTTCTGCTGCTCCCCGTGCAACGCGTTGAGCACCACCAACACGCCCGTCAACGCGGGCACCGCCCACTGCGCCACCCGCAGCTTCCGGGACGTGTCCTCCAACTCGGAGTTCGCCGACGGCGCGCCCCCAGGCGTCTCCGACGCTGCCTCTTCAGCACGCCGCCCCAACATCCGGGAATACGCGGTGGCACCCAGCGCCGCCGCCGTCACCGCTGTCTTCGCGATCGTCGAAGCAGCCACCCCCTTCTGGTGCATGACCCGCTCCCGGTTCGCCCCCAACAGGCCAGCCCCGCCGAGCAGATGCGCGCCGATCGCAGCAAGGTTCAGCGGCGCCCACTTGTCCCACCCCGCGCCAGAAATCCGGATCGACTCGTCGAGCCGGTCAGCCTCCTGCTCAGCGGCCTTGTTCAAACCGACCGCCCCCATCAAGGAGCCGCCGAACCACGCGGCCAACCCCAGATCGTGCAGGCCGCGTATCACAGTGTTGCGCTGGGCCATCTGCATCATCTGCATCTGCATTGCAGGCGCCTCCAGGTGAGAAACAGGCTCGAAGTTCGAGCGGCCCCTAGCCCAGGAACACCAAAACAATCACTGAAACACGTATGGAATTCCCCTTCCGCCCCGTCCTGCGGCACCAATCCTGAGGGCACAACACGAGGAGCACGACCGCGAGCCTGCCCCGTACCAGCAGAACACCGCCGCACCCAGTCCAGACGGCCCCACCCCGAAAACCACCAGACCGGGCCCCGCAGCCGCCACCCCCTTACCGGTCAGGCCGCACTACTGCCCGGCGGCAACGGCAACAACCCGGTATCCAACGCATCGATCAACGCCATAGCGCCGCCGCGGGCCGCCGCACTCAACCCCAACGTGGACGGCTCAATCCGGCAGTTCCCACTGTTCGGCGCGAAAGAATACGCAGCCATCGCCTCCCGGCACGACGGCAACAGCCACGGCGACAGCGGCACAAAATACCCGCCGAGAATAATCGCGCTGGGATTCAACAAGTTCACCAGAGTCGCTGCGGCACGCCCCAGCCACTCCCCGGCATCCTCCAACGCCTGCACCGCCGTCGCATCCCCTGACTCCGCGCGGCGCACCGTCTCCGCAACCAAGGACTCCACGACACTGCCCCGCACCGGCCCCTCCGGAACCAGGTCAGGGACCGCGCGGCGCAGGATCGAATCCAACCCCGCCAACGCCTCCAAGCAGCCGTCCTGCCCGCACGCACATGCCGGCCCGTCCTTGAGCAGCGGAATATGCCCGACCTCCCCGGCGAACCCGCTCGCCCCGCGCAACGGTTCACCGTTCATCAGCACACCCGCGCCGATACCGACCTCACCCGTCAAATACACCAAGTCCATGGTGCGCGCCAGATGCCCGCCCCGGTACTCGGCGACCGCACCCAGATTGGCGTCGTTGTCGACCCGCACCGGCGCCCCCGCCAGCGGAGTATCCGCCAGCAGCTCAGTGAGCCGCTGCTGCAACGGGAAATTCCGCCACCCCAAGTTCGGAGCATTCGTGACCGTCCCCGAACTCACATCGACGAGCGCGGGAATCGCCACACTCACCCCCAGCAGGGGACGATCCCGTAGCAAAGGGTCCGCAACCGTCTCCAACAGCAGCGTCTTGAGCTGCTTCGCGCACTCCTCAGGACCGGCAGCCCGAGCGTCGAAAGCCACATGCCGCGTCAGCACCTCGCGCTCCAACAGGTCCAACGCCGCCAACGCGAGATAGTCGACGTTGACCTCAAGCCCGAGAGCCACCAGGGTCGACCCGTTGATCGTCAACATCATGCCGGGACGCCCCACCCGACGCTCGTTGACCAACCCGGTCTCACACACCAGACCCCGGTCGATCAACTCAGCCACCAAGCTGGACACAGTAGCCTTCGTCAACCCTGTCGACGCGGCAACCACCGCCCGGGAACAGGGAGCACTCGTCCGGATCGTGCGCAGCACGATCCCCAAGTTGGTCTCCCTTACCGCCTGGAAACCAGCCGGTCCCTCGGTAGCGCCCACCATGCGATGGCTCCCTCCCGGTTGACGCCCGCCACGGCGTTCCTCCACCACGCTTTCCTACCAGTCTGCTCGTTACCGTCCAGGCAAGGATTGACAATCAATTCGTTCAAACACAAAACTAATAGATGTCCAGCAGTCCCACCAAAGAGAGGCACCATGCCGCTCGTCGCCGGAGTTGACTCCTCAACCCAATCCACCAAGATCGTCGTACGCGACGCAGAAACCGGAGCCCTCATCCGTCAAGGCCGTGCCCCCCACCCTGACGGAACCGAAGTCAACCCCCACGTGTGGTGGCATGCCCTCCTCAAAGCCGCCGAAGGGGGCCTCCTCGACGACGTCGCCGCCATCTCCATCGCCGCCCAGCAACACGGCATGGTCGCCCTCGACGCCGACGGCACCCCCGTCCGCGACGCACTCCTGTGGAACGACACCCGTTCCGCAGACGCCGCCACCGACCTCATCAACGAACTCGGTGGCCCCGCCGCATGGAGCCAAGCCGTCGGCTCAGTCCCCGTCGCCAGCTTCACCGTCACCAAACTCCGCTGGCTCGCCCAACACGAACCCGACAACGCCGCCCGAGCCGAAAGCATCCTCCTGCCCCACGACTGGCTCACCCAACGCCTTACCCAAGCCGCCGAACCCGTCACCGACCGCGGCGACGCCTCCGGCACCGGCTACTACGACCCCGCCACCAACACCTACCGGACCGACCTGCTCACCCTCGCCTTCGGCCGCGAACTCCGCACCCCGCGAGTCGCCGCCCCCGCCGAAGTCGTCGGCAGCGTCACCACCCCCGAACTCCCCGCCATCGACGTCGTCGGCCCCGGCACCGGCGACAACATGGCCGCCGCACTCGCCCTCAACGCCCGACCCGGCGACGTCGTCGTCTCCATCGGCACCTCCGGAACCGCCTTCGCCGTCGCCGAAAAACCCACCGCCGACCCCACCGGCACCATCGCCGGATTCGCCGACGCCACCGGACGCTTCCTCCCCCTCGTCTGCACCCTCAACGCAGCCCGCGTCCTCACCGCCGGAGCCGCTGCGCTCGGCGTCACCCTCGAAGAATTCAACCAACTCGCCCTCACCGCACCCCCCGGCGCCGGCGGCCTCGTCCTCCTGCCCTACCTCGACGGCGAACGCACCCCCGACCTGCCCAACGCCACCGGCCGCCTCGACGGCCTCACCCGAGCCAACCTCACCCCCGCCAACCTGGCCCGCGCCTTCGTCGAAGGCATGCTCTGCGGCCTCGCTGACGCCGTCGACGCCCTCGTCCACCAAGGTGTCCCCGTCAACCGTGTCCTCCTCATCGGCGGCGGCGCCCGCTCCGCCGCAGTCCGCGCCATCGCCCCCCAAATCCTCGGCCGCCCCGTCACCATCCCAGCCGAAGGCGAATACGTCGCCGACGGCGCCGCCCGCCAAGCAGCCTGGGCACTCTCCGGCAAACCCACCCCACCCGAATGGGAAGACGCCGGAACCGTCGTCAGCGAAGCCGACCCCACCCCGCAGGTACGCGAACGCTACGCCGAAGCCCGAAACCGACTCGAACCGTAAAACCAAACCGACAACGAAAGAGGCCCACATGAGCAACTACCAGCCCACACCCGAGGACCGGTTCAGCTTCGGACTGTGGACTGTGGGATGGCGCGGCCACAACACCTTCGGCAAGGCCGTACGCCCGCAACTCGACCCCGTCGACGTCGTCTGGAAACTCCGCGAACTCGGCGCCTACGGCATCACCTTCCACGACGACGACCTCCTCCCGCCGGACAGCACCCCCGCGGAACGCGACGCCATCATCAAACGCTTCACCCGGGCGCTCGAAGAGAGCGGCATGACCGTCCCCATGGTCACTACCGACCTCTTCAGCCACCCCGTCTTCCGCGACGGCGGCTTCACCTCCAACAGCCGCGACGTGCGCCGCTACGCCCTGCGCAAGGTCATGCGCAACATCGACCGCGCCGCGGAACTCGGCGCCCGCACCTACGTGTGCTGGGGCGGCATGGACGGCGCCGAATACGAACCCGCCAAGAACATCTCCGCCGCGCTCGACCGCCTGCGCGAAGCCTTCAACATCCTGTGCGAATACGTCCGCAGCAAGGGCTACAACCTGCGGTTCGCCCTCGAACCCAAACCCAACGAGCCCCGCGGCGACATTCTCCTGCCCACCATCGGCCACGCCATCGCCTTCATCAACGAGCTCGACCACCCCGAAATGGTCGGCCTCAACCCCGAAGTCGGCCACGAACAGATGGCCGGACTCAACTTCACCCACGGCATCGCCCAAGCCCTCTGGCACGGCAAACTGTTCCACATCGACCTCAACGGCCAGCGCGGCATCAAATACGACCAGGACCTGCGCTTCGGCGCCGGCGACGTGCGCGACGCGTTCTTCCTCGTCAACCTGCTGGAAAGCAGTGGCTACGACGGACCGCGCCACTTCGACTTCAAGACCCCGCGCACCGAAGACGTCGACGGCGTGTGGGAAGCGGCACGCAACTGCATGCGCAACTACCTCATCTTCAAGGAGAAGGCTGAAGCGTTCCGCGCCGACCCCGAAGTCCGCGAAGCCATGGAAGCCGCCCGGGTCTTCGAACTGGAGCAGTCCACCCTCGCCGAAGGGGAGACCCTGGACGACCTGCTCGCCGAAGACATCAACCTGGACGAAGTGGCCCAGCGCGGCTACCACTTCGAACGCCTCGACCAGCTCGCCCTCGACTACCTCCTGGGCGTGCGCTAACCACTATTCCGCCCCGTCAACGTGGGCGGCCGCGCAGGCCGCCCACCGCTCTCCGCAGCGGGGGCGCGGAGAGCACACTGGGGCGGATCCTCACCTCCACCCCGCACGGGCCCGCCTGCCACCAGCCCCAGGCCTAGCCCGTGCGGGGTATTCGTCTTCTCTCTAGAAGTTCGCCACCTGCATCACGTAGCGGATCTGCCTACAACGCTGTCCCGAGGAATCACGCCAGCATCAGGGGATTTTTCGACAAGAGTCTTCTCACCACGCTCTTCGGACCGCGCCTCATCTCCCACGGGTCTACCACTACAGCAGCACGTGCTTCTGTCTCCGGCAGGGAGCCGTTCTGTCCACAACCGATACACCCCCACTTGCCCGCTGCAACACGGCACCTCGTTCAGGAGAATCAGAACTTGGTCAGAGCAGAGCGCCCATTCCGTTGCTGTCTGCGCTACTGGGGAAACGGAGCTTAGCTGCCGAAAACTTGCCATTCCGGCGACTAAGCCCTCGGAAGCAGGATGTTCGAATTGGATATCTCCGATAACTTTCCGTGTCCAGGAAGAGTGTGCGGTGGCTGAAAACATGCAGCGCAGTAACTGGCTTCCACCAGGCCCTCATCAAAAATGGGGATATTTAGGCAGTTGGGACAGGAAGAAACAGATCTTAGATAAGTTGAAGCCAGCGCACTCTCTATGAGTAGAGGCGTGTCACAGCAATCATTCCCTTCCTCGAAGGAACTTCTTCCCTAGAGGGCTGGCTTCACCAGTCGCTGACTTTTTATCAGTCGGAGGCAACGATGCATCCCCCATATCAGCCGCCCCAGCCGCCGCCCCAGCAGGGCATGTCCACAGGTGCAAAGATCGCGCTATTCGGATGTGGCGGTTGCGGCGGTGTGCTGTTTCTGTTCATCGTTTCCGTGATACTCCTGGGAATCGTGGCGAGCAGCAGCAGTAGCAACAGCGGCAGTAACAGCAGCGGTAGCGGTGGAACTTCTTCGGCATCGACCCCGACTGAGGAAGAAGAGTCATACACGGTGGGCGACGCTGTGACACACGGCGATTGGGAGATCACTGTGCTGAGCGTCGAGGAGGGGGTTACCGAGATCGCTGAAAGCTACAGAACACACGTTCCGCAGGGCCAGTACGTGGTGGTTGAACTCCGCGTAAAAAACGTTAGCAGCGGCCCAGAGTATTTTGAGGACGGCGATCAGGTGCTCATAGACACTGAGGGAGCCATGTATCGGCGGGACGTGTCAGCCTCGTCTGGAATTGACTGGCTTGAGGTAGTGAATCCTGGAGTGGAAGTCGAAGGAAAACTCGCATTTGACGTGCCAAAGGCTTTCGAGCTGTCGCACCTGCTCGTCAATGGCGAGGGAAGTTTCTCCACAGGGGTCCGCGTGGATGTCAAGTAGCTGAGCGGAGGCTACTGCGGCTGCGGCACCGCAGAAGGCGATGCCTTCCTGTAAACCAGCTTTCTATCGCAGAAAAGTAGACCCTGTTACACCGAGTGACAGGGTCTAACGTTTTCGAAACCTATCCGTGTCTCACAGTACAGGCTTCAGGGGAAAAGACGGTCTATCCCCACGTGCGTGGGGCTCACTATCGTGGCGCCAGCCGCCTCAGGCCGCGGCACCACCGTGTGGCTGGAACGCATAGACGACGACCTGGACACACTCGCGGACCGGTTGGAAGAAGAGCTCGCCGAGGGCGGCTGTGCCCTAGTCGTCCGCAACACGGTCGACCGAGTCCACGAGGCCGCCGCCCACCTGCGCCAGCGTTTCGGGAACGACCAGGTGAGCGTCGCCCACGCGCGTTTCGTGGATGCGGACCGGGTCGAGAACGACACGCGGCTACTGGAAACCTTCGGCTCCCCCGACAAAGTCCCGCAAGCGGGAGGCAGCCGCCCCACAAAACACATTGTGGTCGCCAGCCAGGTAGTGGAACAGTCTTTAGACGTTGACTTCGACCTGCTGGTCAGCGATCTCGCACCAATCGACCTGCTGTTGCAGCGGATGGGCCGCCTGCACCGCCACCAGCGCGGGAAAGAGCAGTGCGAGCGTCCCCCGCGGCTGCGCGCCGCGCGCTGCCTGATCACCGGGGTGGACTGGACAACCAGGGTCCCCCAACCAGTGAAAGGCTCTCGGACCATCTACCGGGACTATCCACTGCTGCGCTCCCTGGCGGTCCTGGAACCCTACCTCGCCGAGACTGCTGGGCAAGGACAAGCGATCCGCCTGCCGGACGCTATCCACCCGCTGGTGCAGGCAGCCTACGGCTCCGAAACGGTCGGCCCCGCCGAATGGCAGGAAACCCTGGAAAAAGCCCGAATCGCCGACGACGCCCACCAAGCCGACCAGTGCGGCCGTGCCAGGGACTTCCTCCTCGGACCAGTGAAGAAACCCGGACAACCCCTGACCGGATGGGTAAACGCCGGGTTGGGAGACGCCGACGACACTCGCCGCGGTGCCGCCCAAGTCCGTGACAGTCAGGAAACCCTGGAAGTCCTCGTCGTGCAGCGGCGCGCCGACGGTACGCTCACCACCCTGCCGTGGCTAGGCAAGAACCGCGGCGGGTTGAAACTGCCCACCGATGCTGCTCCTCCTGTCCGGCTTGCCCGCATCGTCGCTTCTTCAGCGCTGCGCTTGCCCTACCAATTCAGTTCCACAGCCAAAGTTCTTGACCAAGTCATCGCCGAGCTTGAAGCCAACTGCATCCCGGCGTGGCAAACGAAAGAAGCGTATTGGCTGGCAGGCGAACTGATCCTGTTTCTCGACGAGAACTGTCGTAGCCACCTGGCGGGCTACGAACTCCGCTACACCCGTGCCAACGGCCTTGAGGTCCACCGTGACAACTGACGCACCCTCCTTTAACCTGATCACGCAGCCGTGGCTGCCCGTGCAATACCGGGACGGCACCGAAAAAGAACTGTCGCTGCTCGAAGTCTTTAAACAGGCGCCACTTTTGCGCCGACTCGTCGGCGACGTGCCCACCCAAGAGTTCGCCCTCCTACGGCTCCTACTGGCGATCCTGCACGACGCGATTGGCGGCCCAGAAGACTCCGACGAGTGGGCTGAACTGTGGACGCAAGACGAGGCAGAACAACAGCTGCCCTTCGACTGCATTGCCTCATACCTGGAGCAGTACTACCACCGCTTTGACCTGCTGCACCCCACCACTCCGTTCTTCCAGGTCGCTGATTTGCACACCCAGAAGAACGACGTGTTCTCCCTAGATCGGATCGTCGCCGATGTCCCCAACGGGGAGCTGTTCTTCACCATGCGGGCCCGCGGCGTGGACCGCCTCAGCTTCGCTGAAGCCGCCCGCTGGCTAGTCCACGCCCACGCCTACGACACTTCCGGCATCAAATCCGGTGCTGTAGGAGACCCTCGGGCCAAAGGCGGCAAAGGCTACCCACAAGGAGTTAGCTGGGCCGGAAACCTCGGTGGCATTCTGGTCGAAGGCGCCAACCTGTACGAGACACTGCTGCTCAACCTGGTGGCGTTCGACACCGACAACCTCATAGTTACCCCCGAGGACCGCCCGGCCTGGCGGCAGCCACCCACCACCGCCGCCCCCGCAGACGACGAAGAACTCGCCCAACGCCCGTACGGTCTATGCGACCTCTACACCTGGCAAAGCCGCCGTATCCGACTGCACTACGACGCCGACGGTGTTTACGGGGTTCTGCTCGCCTACGGCGATCCGCTCGCCCCGCACAACAAGCACAACCACGAACCGATGACCGCCTGGCGGCGCAGCCCAGCCCAAGAGAAGAAACTGAAAAAGCCACAGGTCTACCTGCCGCGCGAACACGACCCGACACGCAGCGCCTGGCGGGGCCTCGGCGCCCTCGTGGCCGGGGAGGCAAGTGGAGCTGAACAGCGTGGCGAAGCCGCAGCGATCGTGCGCCCCCGCATCCTCGACTGGGTGGCACGTCTCGTCAACGAAGGCTTCCTGCCCGAAGACTACTTCATCCGCACCCGGCTCATCGGCGTCTCCTACGGAACCCAGCAGGCCGTCATCGACGAAATCGTCGACGACCACGTGGCCATGGCCGTGGTCCTGCTCCACGAACGCGACAGCGGCCTGGGGCGCACCGCGATCAAAGCAGTGGAAGACGCCGAAAAAGCAGTCACCGTCCTCGGAGGCCTCGCCGCTGACCTCGCGAAAGCGGCCGGAGCTGACCCCGAAACCCCACGTGCTGCAGCACGTGATCGCGGATTCGGCATGCTCGACGGTCCTTTTCGAACCTGGCTGGCCACCCTCGCCCCCGGCACAGACGCCACCGAAAGACGCCGCGCCTGGCAGCAGAAAGCCCACCGCATCATCAGCGACCTTGGCAGGCAACTCGTTGCAGAAGCAGGGGAAGCTGCATGGAACGGCCGGGTCATCAAGGGCAAAAACACCGATGTCTGGCTCAACGCTTCCCGAGCTGATCTGAAGTTCCGCGCCGAACTGAAAAAGGAGCTTCCCATGGCCACCAGTGAACAGACAGGTGAGGCAGCATCGTGACCACCACCGAAACCCCGAAAACCATCTCCTTGACATGGGTGGGAACATTCGTCGACCAACGGGTCCGAGAAATCCAGGAAGGCTACCGCCTCGACAATCCCCGCGCGGTAGCGACCCTGGCGCGCCTCCGCAGAGGAGCAGGCAAGGAAATCGGGGACACCCCCGACTTGTGGGGGCTCATCCTCGACGACCGTTTCTACGCTGACGCCCCTCCCCTCAAAGAAAAAGACATGGAAGTCGCGGAGAACTCCGCGCACATCGCCCTCACCCTCTACGCCATCCACCAACAGTCACGCCGCGACGACCGCATGCACCAACGTGGCTGGGGACTGGGTGAGGCAGTACGCAGACTCATGCCTTCAAGCGAAATCGACGAACCGCTCCGCAAACGCTTTGTGCAAGTCGGCCACGCCGTCACGTATAAAGCTCTCGCTCAGAGGTTGCGCGAAATCGTCACCCTGCTGCGCCGCGACGCCATCCCCCTCGACTACGGGCTGCTCGCTGACCAGCTCTACCAGTTCCGCACCCCCCAAGGAGCACAACGCGTCCGTACTGCCTGGGGACGCGGATTCCACGCCTACCGGCCCAAGACCACCCAAAACCCTGACTCCACCACGACGACCGAAAAGGACAACTCATGAACCGCACCATTCTCGACCTGCACATCCTGCAGACCGTCCCGCCCAGCAACCTCAACCGGGACGACACCGGCGCCCCCAAGACCGCCAACTACGGCGGGGTGCGCCGCGCCCGCGTGTCCAGCCAGGCGTGGAAACGCGCCACCCGCATGGCCTTCAACACCCTGCTCCCCCCGGAAGACCTCGGTGTGCGCACCAAGCGGGTCGCTGAAGTGCTGGCCGAACGGATCCGCCGCCACGACGATTCCATCGACGAGCAGAACGCCTGGACCCTGGCCGCGGAAACCATTCAGGCCGCCACCGGTAGCAAGATCGAAGTGCCCAAGCGCAAAGCCGACACAGCAAAGAAGGAAGGCAAAGCCGCTCCGGCCCCCGAATCCTCCTACCTGATGTTCCTCAGCAACCGCCAGCTCGACGGCCTGGCTGAACTCGCTCTCGAAGGCCGCGCCGACATCAAGGCGTTTTTCAAGGACAAAGACAACAAAAAGCGGGCTAAAGAGATCGCCGACACCCGCCACTCCGTCGACATCGCCCTGTTCGGACGCATGGTCGCCGACGGCGCTGACATCAACGTCGACGCCGCCGCCCAAGTCGCCCACGCGATCAGCGTGCACGCGGTAGAGAACGAATTCGACTACTACACCGCTGTCGACGACCGCAACCCCGACAGTGAAACTGGCGCGGGCATGATCGGCACCATCGAATTCAACGCCGCCACCCTCTACCGCTACGCTGCCCTCGACGTCGATCTGCTGCGCAAGAACCTCGGCGAAGGGCTTCGGGAAGACGAGCCTCTCACCGAACCGCTACGCCGTGCCGTTGAAGCGTTCATCCGCGGCTTCGTCGAATCCATGCCCACCGGCAAGATCAACACCTTCGGCAACCACACCCTCCCCGACGTGGTGATCGCTAAAATCCGCACCTCCCGCCCGGTGAGCTTCGCTAGCGCTTTCGAAGAACCCGTCACCGCCACAAACGCCGGCGGATACCTGAAACAGGCTTGCGAACGCCTAGCCACCTACATCCCCGAGATCGAACACGCCTACGGAGTCAAAGACGACACCGACACATGGCTGGTCTGCGTGGGACCCAACACCAAGGCACTCACCAGTCTTCCCGGCGCACAGGTGACCCTCTCCGAACTCGTCACCGCCGTCGGTTCAGCAGTCGCACAGCGGATGGCAGACCGGTGAAAGTCCTGACACTACTGTTGGCCGGCCCCTTGCAGGCGTGGGGGGCCGCCTCCCGCTTCACGCGGCGCACCACCGAACACGCCCCTACCAAAAGCGGTGTCCTCGGCCTGCTCGCCGCCGCCCAAGGCCGCGAACGCACCGACGACCTGTCCGACCTGGCTGCCCTGCGCTTCGGCGTACGCGTCGACCAGCGCGGCACCCGCATCCGCGACTTCCAGACCGCTATACACCTCGACACCGGAAAATCCATGCCGGTGTCCGAACGTTTCTACCTGGCGGACGCTGTGTTCGTGGCAGCAGTCGAAGGCGAAGACACCCTCATCGACACCCTGCACCAGGCAGTACAGCACCCCGTGTACCTGCCCTACCTGGGGCGGCGCTCCTGCCCACCCTCCCGCCCGATCAACCTGGGCGTGCACAGCGGAAAACCGCTTGAACAAGTGTTGGCAGAAGAAAAGTGGCATGCCGCCAACTGGTATCAGCGCCAACTACGCGACCTTCCGGAGGTCCCCCTCGACCTTCTCGTCGACGCGCCCCCGGGTGATCCTGGTGCCGACAGCCTGCGTGACCTGCCAATCAGCTTCGACCCGGTGCATCGCCGCTACGCCCTGCGCGGCGTACGCACGTTAACAGTCACCGTGCCTAACCCGCAGGCACGCAAGACCACACCGCCCAACCACGACCCCACCCCACTCCTGGGAGAACCTCATGTACCTCACCCGCTTTCGCCTTAACACCGCGCGTAGCGGGGCACGTAAACTGCTGGCCTCCCCGCAAGCTATGCACGCCGCCGTCATGAGCTCTTTCCCGACCCTGCTGCCCAGCGACACCGACGGCCCGCGTGTGCTGTGGCGAATCGACCGCACCTCCAGGGCTGAAGTGTTCCTCTACATCGTCAGCCCGCCCAAACCTGACCTGACCCACCTCGTGGAGCAGGCCGGGTGGCCAACCCAACCCACGTGGGAAAGCTACGACTACACTCCGTTTCTGTCCCGCCTAGCAAAAGGAGACGTGTGGGCGTTCCGGCTCACTGCCAACCCTGTGCACAGCATCCGCCGCAAAGCCGGGGAACCCACTAAACTCACCGCACACCTCACCCAGCGCTATCAAAAATAGTGGCTGCTGCAGCGCCAAGACGCTGCGGGATTCCGGGTAGTGGAGAAACCTGCGGAAAAGCGTCGCCTTCCCGAAGGCGACGAACACGAACTGATCGTCCACAACCGTCGCGACTGGAACTTCTCTAAAGGAGCTCGAAAAGGCCGTCCGGTCTCTCTTGTCACTGTGACCTTCGACGGTCGGCTCGAAGTCACCGACCCCGACGCCCTACGTCGCGCGCTCATCTCGGGGATAGGTCGCGCCAAAGCCTACGGATGCGGCCTGATGACCCTGGCCCCAGTGGGCTGACCGGGGAGCACTACCGGGAAACGGTGCGCCTCCAGTCTGCGTGAACTCACCCGGGCATCTGGCCGGTGGCCCTTCGCCTACCTAGGACGGGGTACCGTGCGCCGCGACGCCAACGCCATTACCGCGGAGGACGGCGAAGGGACCACCCACATCCCCTCCGCCACCATCGGAGTCTTATCACTGGGGTCCTGCGCCCCCACCGGGGCGGCCGAGGGAGCGTGCGCGGCCGCCCATCCCCACGTGCGTGGGGCTCTCCCGCGCCCCGCCCAACGTCGGCGGGGCGCCCCCATGGTCCATCCCCACGTGCGTGGGGCTCTCGTCTGGATGGAGCTGGTTCGTCGTGGTCATCACCGGTCCATCCCCACGTGCGTGGGGCTCTCGGGCCTAACGCCATGGTGAGCGCGTCCGCGTCCGGTCCATCCCCACGTGCGTGGGGCTCTCCGCCACCACCACGGTGACGATCTCCTCCAACGCGGTCCATCCCCACGTGCGTGGGGCTCTCTACACCCGCATCCACCAGCCCGTCTAAGGCCGCGGTCCATCCCCACGTGCGTGGGGCTCTCACAGCGGGGGCAGGAGATTCCCGGGGACCTCGTCGGTCCATCCCCACGTGCGTGGGGCTCTCGTGCAGCGACAGTAGGTGCCGGTGTGTAATTCCGGTCCATCCCCACGTGCGTGGGGCTCTCGCCGTGGTAGGCGGCGTCTAGACGGATGAGGGCGGTCCATCCCCACGTGCGTGGGGCTCTCGATGCGGGCGATCGTGGTGCCGCGCTGGGTGGCGGTCCATCCCCACGTGCGTGGGGCTCTCCTGAGGGGCTTCCATGCGGTCCGGTACCAGGCCGGTCCATCCCCACGTGCGTGGGGCTCTCAAATCCACGCCCTCCACCCGATAGGTGGCGACCGGTCCATCCCCACGTGCGTGGGGCTCTCCGGTGGCTACGCGGCGCGCCGCCTGGCGGGCCGGTCCATCCCCACGTGCGTGGGGCTCTCGAGTTTTTTTGATGGTGTTGGGGTGCATGCCCGCGGTCCATCCCCACGTGCGTGGGGCTCTCCAATGACTGAGTCCCGTCCCGACACCCCCGGACGGTCCATCCCCACGTGCGTGGGGCTCTCACGACGGCAATCCCCCACTCCATCGCCAGTTTCGGTCCATCCCCACGTGCGTGGGGCTCTCGCCTGCAGCGTGGGAATTCGACTGTGACGGGGCGGTCCATCCCCACGTGCGTGGGGCTCTCTGGCCGAGTCTCTGCCTGATCAGGACGCCAAGCTGGTCCATCCCCACGTGCGTGGGGCTCTCATCGAGGATTACCGGGCGGCGATTAACGACGCGCGGTCCATCCCCACGTGCGTGGGGCTCTCGGATGACCAGGTGCCGAACCTCAACCCCGTGGCGGTCCATCCCCACGTGCGTGGGGCTCTCAACAGTGCGTGTTCCCGCACAAGGTCTCGGTGGCGGTCCATCCCCACGTGCGTGGGGCTCTCGGTAAGTGCCTCATGGCCCTGATCAAGTAGTGCGGTCCATCCCCACGTGCGTGGGGCTCTCCACGTGTGAGGGTTCGGATCGTCATCGTGCTCCGGTCCATCCCCACGTGCGTGGGGCTCTCCGATGGGTGTGAGTGTCATAATGGTGGTGTTCCGGTCCATCCCCACGTGCGTGGGGCTCTCCGGTGATTGAAGATGAGGGCGAGTGGCGGAAGCGGTCCATCCCCACGTGCGTGGGGCTCTCTAGGGTGATTTTGTCCCCATACCAATACGGATCGGTCCATCCCCACGTGCGTGGGGCTCTCGGGGGTGGCGCCGCACTCGTCGACGATCAACGCGGTCCATCCCCACGTGCGTGGGGCTCTCAGTTGTTGACCTGCAGTTTTGTGGGCTGTTATCTTCGCGTTATCTGTCTGGTGGGCGTGCTTCCCTCTGCGGGCACTCTAATCCAATTTTGTGGAATTGCCTCACTCAAGTTGCTTGGAACGCTATGTTCTGCGTGCTAAGGCAGCAGAACTCAGGAGGAAACGTGCCCGAACACGATTCTACAGATGACAAGCACGGTATCCCACCGCTCGACTTGAGGTTCTGGGCGAAAGAACGCGGCCTTCGCGGCAAGACCTACCCCTTGGTGTGCCATTCCCTCGACGCTGCTGCCGCGGCATTGGTGTTGTGGAACGAATATCTCTCTCCCGGGCTGCGAGACACGATCGCTTCGTCTATGGAGACTGACGAAGAGCACGCGGGACACTGCATCGCTTTCTGGGCGGGGTTGCATGACATAGGGAAACTAACCCGAGAGTTCCAACAGCAGATCGCTATCGACCTTTCCGCTTATCCCGGGGAGGAGCTCAGTGGGGAACAAAGGTCCCATGCTGCCGCGACCGGTAAATGGCTGCCGTTCGCGCTTCCTTCACTCGGCTATCCCAACGGAGGACTAGTCACCGGCCTCGTTGCCCAGATGCTTGGGGGCCATCACGGTACGTTCCACCCACACCCCTCTTTTCAAAGCCGCAATCCGCTAGCGGAGTTCGGCTTTTCCTCGCCGCACTGGGAGAAGCAGCGCCACGCCCTGCTGCACGCAGTTTTTGATGCGACGGGGCGTCCCACACCTCCTGACATGCTTGACGGGCCTACAGCATCGGTCGTGTGCGGCCTGGTCATCCTTGCTGACTGGCTGGTCAGCCAGGAGGATTTTCTCCTGGAACGTCTCACCTCCCTGCCCGCAGACGGTTCCGCGTCTGCACTGCGCGCCCACTTTGAAACGTCGCTACGGCGCATCCCCTCACTTCTCGACGCCGCGGGTCTACGGCCGATCACAGTTCCTCCGGCCACGTTCACTGAGTCGTTTCCGCACCTGAGCAAGCCCAACGGCCTTCAAGCATCGTTGGCGAAACACCTTCCTTGCCTGTGCACCGGTCCGGGATTAGTGCTGATCACCGCGCCCATGGGTGAGGGCAAGACCGAAGCCGCCTACCATGTGGCGGATCTGCTGGGGAAGGCAACGGGGCGCCCCGGACGTTTTCTTGCGCTTCCCACCATGGCCACTGCTGACCAGATGCACACCCGGCTCAAGGAGTACGCACGCTACCGGGTGGAGAACACAGACCTTCCGCGCTCCTCCACGCTGGCCCTCCTGCATTCAATGGCGTGGCTGAATCCCGACTACGCCCCCGCCGACCTGCCAGGCGTGTCGAAAGTGCTCTCTAATCTCGGGCACCGCGATCCGTTTGCCGCAACTGACTGGCTGATGGGGCGTAAACGGGGCCTACTCGCCCCCTGGGCAGTCGGCACAATCGACCAAGCACTCATGGCGGTGCTGCGTGCGAAACACAACGCGCTGCGCCTGTTCGGGCTTGCTGGGAAAGTGGTGGTTGTCGACGAGGCGCACGCGGTCGACCCTTACATGCAGGTCCTCTTGGAACAGTTGCTGCGCTGGCTGGGCATGCTTGATGTGCCGGTAGTGCTGCTGTCGGCGACCTTGCATCACAGCATCGCGAACTCACTTGTCAAGGCGTACCTGGAAGGTGCCCGAGGCAGAAGGTGGAACAGGTCTGAACCGCAGCCTGTTTCGGAGGTCTCCTACCCTGGCTGGCTGCACGTTGACGCTCGGATCGGAAAAGTGACTCGCAGCAGCGACGTCGACCCCTTGCCTATCGCTACGACTCCCCGCAAGCCCTTGGAGGTGCGGCTTGTGGACGTGCCGGTCAAGGAGGGAGCCCTAAACCGGTCCACGGTGCTCGCTAAGGAGCTGACTCCACTAGTGAAGCAGGGAGGATGCGCAGCGATCATCTGCACCACGGTTGCTGAAGCCCAGGGAGTCTACGATCTGCTTTCCCAGTGGTTTGCGACGCTCGGTGAGGACGCCCCCGACCTTTACCTGCTGCATTCGCGGTTCCCTAACCGGCAGCGCACGGAGATCACCGCGACCATCGTTGACCTGTTCGGTAAAGAAGGTGCACAGAGCGGACGGAGACCCACTCGCGGCGCTGTCCTGGTAGCCACCCAAGTGGTGGAGCAGTCCCTCGACTTGGACGTGGATTTGATGATCAGCGACCTCGCTCCAGTGTCGCTGTTGCTGCAACGGGCGGGACGCTGCTGGCGGCACGAACACCTGGGCATCATCAACCGTCCCCAATGGGCCAAACAGCCCGAGCTTGTGGTACTCACCCCGGAACAGAACGGCGACGCTGATGGGGCTCCGTGGTTTCCGCGTTCCTGGACATCGGTGTACCCGCTGGCATTGCTCCAGCGCACGTACACACTGCTGCGCCGCAGGAACGGGGCCCCGGTGCAGATTCCTGAAGACGTGCAGCAGCTTGTGGACGACGTGTATGACGACGACTCGCTCGCTGAAGATCTAGAAGCAGACATGGAGCGCATGGGGGAGGAGCTGGCACAACGCGGCTTGGCGCGCAACGCGGTCATCCCCGACCCAGACGATGTGGAAGACAACCTGAACGGGCTCACCGAGTTCAGCTTTGATGTGGACGAGCACGTGCTCGCGACCCGGTTCGGTGCCGGTTCAGTCCGGGTGTTGTGCTACTACGTGGACACGGCGGGGAACCGCTGGCTTGACCCTGAATGCACGGTCGAGTTTCCTGAACAGGGCACGGGGCGAGAGGGCCGGTTCACCATGGCAGACTGCCGCGACCTGGTGGCCCGCACGATCCCGGTGCGTATGGGTCCCTGGGCGAGTCAACTCACCGAGGACAACCATCCTCCTGAGGCATGGCGGGAGTCGTTCTACCTTCGCGACCTGGTTCTTATACCTCAACGTGTGACAGACGAGGGCGCGGTGCTCCCCACTGAAACCGGTGGACGAGAGTGGTTGCTTGATCCCTGTAAGGGGCTGATCTTTTGACCCTAGAAGTGGGTGTGGTGCCGTGGCCTGGTTGGCCGGAGGATTGACCGCGGCACCGTGCCCTACCGCCTTCCGCCCTTTCGGGCTCAGGAGTTGGGCCTCGGACGTCCAGTCGAAGGTGTCCTCCAGTGTGGGTGTCTGGGCGTGTGGGGGGAGACAAGGAAGGGTCCGGGGCAGCCGTCCTGCCTCGCCTGTGGACAGCTGACTTTCTGAGTTCTAGGAATCTCGGACTGCGAGTAGTAGCAGGGAAAATCGCTCCGTAGCTAGCACGTCAAGAACACCCTCGAAAAATAACTCTCCGCAAAAAGAAAATCACATTCAGCGAGAGAATGGGATTCTCAAGATAAGGGATTAGGTCCCGATCTGGAAGAACGGAGCAAACCGTTCCTCGCAGGTCTATCTATCACAACAAATTCCCATTTTTTGCTGTCCGCTTCTGTGGCAGTCTGGCAGTGCAGAGAGACTTCTTAGTCAAGTCAGATGATTTTTTGCTGTTGTCCATGATTTCAGAGAGATTCATGCTATTCTAGTCGCTACTAGAAGCTACGATGCTGGCCTGTCCTTAGTCGGTCTAGCCGACAGTGCTGTCGGTTGCCCTGTGTTTTCTTGTGGGAGGAGCCATTCCTTCACCGCCGTCATTTGATGTGACCATCGCTCCTTGGCTGATTGCGCGCAGCCGCGACGTCCTGGCCGCACCCGAAATGCTGGGACTGCGTGACGTTCTCATCCGCTCCCACGAACTCTCCGACGTGGAGATTCCGCTTCCGCCTGGCGCGGCAGTACTGTGGCGGATACTCGCACTGATCACCGCCCGCATCACCGGCCTCGACCAGCCGCCAAACAAGAATCCGAAGCGGAAATGGCAGGCTCGCCGCAGCCAGATCCTCAGCAAAGGACGACTCGACCCGGAAGCGGTCGACGCCTACTTCGCCGACTACTCGGAGCGCTTCGACCTGTTCCACCCTGAGCGGCCCTGGTTGCAAGATCCTCGCCTGCGTGAAGAGTGTCCGAAAACCTCGGGTGTCAACAAGCTGGCATGGGGGCGCACCGCGGGAGAGAACCAGGTGTGGCTCGGCGGCCACCACCATGACCTCGACCCGCACCCCCTCGACTCCGCTGAGGCTGTCTGGCACCTGCTGGCAACTCTCGGCTACGGGCCTTCAGGGACGTGCACGCCTCGCGTTGTCCGGGGAAGAAGCGAAGGCAACGTCACCGCGGGGCCGCTGCGCGGCACCGTCTCCTACCACCCGTTGGGCCGCACCCTGTTCGAAAGCCTGATCCTCAACATTCCCTACCCCGGCACTGGTGCAGCCGACCTCGCCTTCTGGGAACAGCCAGAGCTCAACGACCCGCTCGGTCTTCCCGAAGAATCCGCGGGACTCGCCGGGATTCTGAGGCTCGACCACTTCCGCCATGCTGTCCTGCTGCACCCCTCGCCAGATGGTTCACACGTCGTGGATGCATGGGTGACCTGGGCGTGGCGGGAACGCAACATTTCGCCAGAACTCGACCCTTACCTCATCTACCAGACAAGCAAGGAAGGCAGTGTCCGTCCGCGGCCAGCCAAAGCGGAACGGGCCATATGGCGGGACCTCGACGCCTTGCTGCACTACGGCGAAGACGGCAACTACCGGCCGACAATTTTGGACAACTGCACGCCTTTGGCGCAGGTTCCCCAAGAAGTCCTGGACTCCCTGCGGCTGCGCGCCTTCGGGTTCGACCAGGACCGTCGTCAGGCCCGTGACAAACAGTGGTTCACCGCCACCACCCCGGCCGTGCTGCGCTGGCTAGCAGACCGGGAAACCGACGACAACGAGAACGCCCGAATCGTGCGTCGTATCACCCTGGCTCGCAAAGCCGCGGAAGCACTCGGCCGCCGCCTAGAAAAAGCGTGCAAAGAAGCGTGGAAGGAAAGTAACAGCCCTAGCTCCACTAGCTCCGGCACCAACGCTAAGACCGAGACCGGTGTCGGACCCTGGGTGCAGCACGGCATGAGCCGCTACTGGGCGAAAGCCGAGCCGGTCTTCTGGAACATCGTCTACGACCGGCCCGCTCAAGGCTACACCCCCGGCATGGCAGGCCCCGGAAACGCCTTCAACCTGGTCGCGTTAGCTGCCTACGACGAGGTGACCGGTCCCTACTGTGAACGGCCCCGCGTGGCCAAAGTCGTGGAGCGGCACCGCAGCACCCTGTTCAGCAACTGGACACCGAAACAGGACAAGGAAGCCGCGTGAACAGCGACTACATACTCCAGCACGCTGATGCCCTCGTGAAACAGGTGAGCAAGCTCATTGTCAACGAACCAGCGGCACGGGCCGCACTGCGGCGCGGTGTGGGACTGGCCCCCGAGGATCCGCGCATGCTGGCCGCTCACCGCGTGGTCGCCCCTTACGTTCCCGTCCCCACCGACTACGACGTCGACCGTCGCCGGGCCGCGTCCCTATGGGACGTCCACGCTGTGGAGCGCGCCTTCTACGCAGTCGCAGCAATCATGGCCGCACAGCCCAGAAGCGCCCGCGACCAGGAAGCGGAAGCTACCGAAGAACAAACCGGAGAACCACAGGACAGCGAGGCACTCACTGAGCCAACCCCTGCCGAAGAAAGCAGCGCCACCAAGGATGGAAAGCCGGACCGGCGGCCCAACCTGGGAGTATCCCTCGCTCAAGCCGTCTTCGACAAAAGGCTCAACGCTGACAGCACCGAGCAGCGCCTGCACCTGATCGCCCGCCAGAACCTCGACGGCGTCCACCGCCACCTGCCGCGCCTGGTCCTATACCTGCGCAGCGACCAAGTCCACATCGACTGGGGGATCCTCATCCGAGACCTGGCCCGCTGGGGCCACACCCCCCGCCACGTCGCCCGCGAATGGGTCCAGGACTACCACCGCACCCTCGAAACCCTGACCCGTCAAGCAGAGCAGAAAAACAAGAACAACACCACCGATGAGGAGGCCGAAGCAGCATGACTTTCGTTGACATTCACGCCATCCAGACCCTGCCCTACTCCAACATCAACCGCGACGACTTGGGCTCCCCCAAGACGGTCGTCTACGGCGGCAAGGAACGCACTCGCGTGTCCAGCCAGAGCTGGAAGCGCGCCGTCCGCCACGAAGTGGAAGCCCGGCTCGGCGACAAGGCGGTCCGCACCCGCCGTATCATCAGCGAGATCGCCAAGCGGCTTCGGGAACGCGGCTGGGACGCTGACCTCGCTGACGCCGGAGCACGCCAAGTCGTGCTGTCTGTCGGTAAGAAGAGCCGCATCAGACTGGAAAAGGAGAAAGACGGCGAGGCCCCTGCCACTTCTGTCCTGTTCTACCTCCCGGTCCCCGCAATCGACGAACTCGCCGCCATCGCCGATGAGCACCGGGACGCCGTCGCCAAAGAAGCAGCCAAGAAGACTCCCAAGGGAATCCTCCCCGCTGACCGCATCACCGAAGTACTGAAGAGCCGCAACGTCTCAGTCAACTTGTTCGGTCGGATGCTCGCTGAACTGCCCTCCACCGAGGTCGACGGCGCAGTGCAGTTCGCGCACGCGTTCACCGTGCACGGCACCACCGTAGAAGTCGACTTCTTCACCGCTGTCGACGACATCCCCAAAGAAAACGACCACGGTAGTGGCCACATGAACGCGGGCCAGTTCAGTGCCGGAACGTTCTACCGCTACGCCAACGTCAACCTCGACCGACTGGTGGAAAACACCGGTGACGCCCAAACCGCCCGCACCGCCGTGGCCGAGTTCCTCCGCGCTTTCCTGAGCACGGTCCCCTCCGGGAAACAGAACGCTACCGCTGCCATGACCCTGCCCGACCTGGTACACATCGCGGTACGCTTCGACCGACCCATCTCTTTCGCTCCCGCGTTCGAAACCGCGCTATACGGCAGCGACGGCTACACCCTCCGCGCCTGCCAGGAACTCAACAACTACGCCGAACGGCTCCGCGAAGTCTGGCCCGACGACGCGATCCGCGGCTACGCGACCGTGGAAAACAAGACCGACCTCGCCGCGTTGGGGGAGCGGTACGACTCCTACCCGGCGCTCATCGACGCCATGGTCGCGGCAGCCTTCGAGGGGGAGCGGGAGTGAGTGGCTTCCTGCTGCGGCTAGCTGGCCCCATGCAAAGCTGGGGCGAACACAGCATGTTCGGGGAACGCGACACCCTGCCTTACCCGAGCCGCTCCGGTCTGATCGGAATGTTCGCTGCCGCCCAGGGGGTGCGCCGCGGCGACCCTCTGGACCGCTACAAGGAACTGAAGTTCACCGTTCGCGTCGACCGGCCAGGGGTGCGGCTCGTCGACTTCCACACGATCGGCGGCGGCCTTCCCAAAGAGCGCACCGTGCCCACCGCTGCAGGTGAACGGCGCGACCTTAAGAAAGCCACCATCGTCACCAGCCGTTCCTACCTGGCCGACGCCGTGTTCACCGTCGCTGTCACCGGACCGGAAGCAGACACTATCGCCGACGCGTTAGCCGCCCCCTACTGGCAGCCCTACCTGGGGCGGCGCGCGTTCGTTCCTGACCCGCTACTGGTCCTGCGCCGCAGGGTCGCTGACCCGGTGCGAGAACTAGTGGAAGCGGTGCCGCTCCCCCATCGCAGGGTGGAAGAAGACGCTGCAACTGTGCTTGTGGACTTGATCTATGAAGAGGGCGAATACCCAGATACGCGCACTCTGACGGTGCTCAACGACGTTCCGCTCTCGTTCGACAGCAAGAGCCGCCGCTACTCCACCCGACAGATCCGAGTAGTTCCCACCGAGGTTCCCGCGACACTCGTGGCCGGTCCCGGCAGGGACTACCAGAACAAGCTTTTCACATACGTCAAGCAGTGCGCCGAGGAGGCAGCCTGATGTGGCTGACCAAGATCGTTCCTGACCTGCGCTACCGCCAGACCCGAGCAGACTTCCGTACCGCTGGAAATCTACATCGTAAACTCATCCGGCTTTCTTCTGACCTCGGTGAGGAGCGGATCGCTAACCCCCGTCAGCAATCCGGCTTACTGTTCCGCATCGAAGAAACCAGAAACGAGCTCTACCTGCTGGTACAGAGTTACTCCCCCCTGCGGGTTGACCGGCTTGGCCCCGGATACCACGGGGTCCAGATGCGTAACCTCGACCCTTTCCTGGCTCGGCTAGACAAAGGCAGCCGTGTCCGCTACCGGATTGTGGCCAGTCCCACCAAACGACTCGGCCGGTCCGAGAACAACACCCAACGCCTTGGCCTGAAAGAGCCGCCGAAAAAACCAAGAGAGTACACCTGGGCTCTGCGCGGGGCCGCAGCCGAGGCGTGGTGGCATTCCCGTGCGGCAGCCAACGGACTGGAACTCCTCAGCACCTACGCGCAGACACTCGATGACGTCCGCGACCCTGGGACCGCTGACCGCAGCCGCAAAATCCGCCACCCAGCCGTGCGCTTCGACGGTGAAGCCGTCATCTCTGACGTCGACGCCGTGCGTCATGCGGTACTTAACGGCATCGGCCGCGGCAAATCCTACGGCT
Organism: Thermobifida sp.; assembly: GCF_017577275.1. Classification (NCBI taxonomy): domain Bacteria; kingdom Bacillati; phylum Actinomycetota; class Actinomycetes; order Streptosporangiales; family Nocardiopsidaceae; genus Thermobifida; species Thermobifida sp. The sequence goes on along the minus strand of NZ_PITY01000034.1, from coordinate 33,922 downwards.
GCGGGCTGCTCAGCCTCGCCCTAATCGAGGAAGGAGAACATGGATAACCCCCGTAAGGCGCTAGCCCGTCCGACACTGGCGATGCTGCCCCGGGTATCGGACGGCCTCTCCTTCCTCTACGTGGATGTCTGCCGAATAGTGCAGACCGACACCGGCGTATGCGCGGAGGTCGAAACCGAAACCGGAAGAATACATCGAGTCCCAATCCCCACCGCTTCACTCGCATGCGTCCTACTGGGACCGGGAACCTCAATCACCAGTCCTGCCATGGCGACTTTCATGCGCCACAACACAACGGTCGTAACCTGCGGGGCGGGAGGCATCCTCAACTACGGAAGCTTTCCCGCCCCTAACCGCACCACGAAATGGACCGACCGGCAGGCACGCGCCTACTCCGACGACAGACGCCGACGAGACGTCGCCGTGCGGATGTACGAGATGCGCTTCGGAGAAGAACCTCCTCCCGGTGCGTCCATCGAAAGGCTGCGCCAGCTTGAAGGGGCACGGATGAAAGCCCTCTACCGAAGCCTGGCGGCTAAGAACAGGGTGAAACCATTCAAACGGAACTACAACCCGCATGACTGGGATGACCAAGACCCTGTCAACAAGGCGCTTTCGGCAAGCAACGCTGCCCTTTACGGGGTGGTGCACTCGGTACTGGCGCACCTGGGCTGCCACCCCGCGCTCGGGTTCATCCACTCCGGAAAACAAGACGCGTTCGTCTACGACATCGCCGATCTCTATAAAGCACGGACCACTATCCCGCTCGCGTTCTCCTTGAGCAGGACAGCCAACCCGGAGCAAGAAGCGCGCCTGCGGCTTCGTCGAGACCTAAAGCTGTACCGGCTGATTCCGCAAATTGTGCGGGATGTGCAGACCCTCCTCTCCTTAGACGACCCTGAGGAGGCCGTTTCGGAAGAGGAGCCGCCGAGCTCGGGAGGGCCGTGGCAAGTCGTTGACTTGTGGGACCCGGTGGTCGGGGCTGTCTCCGGCGGTGTGAACTATGCCAATCACATCGCGGACAGCGAGGAGCCCTGATGGCCAAGCTCGTCATGATTGCAACTACAGCGGTTCCTAATCATGTTCGGGGTGCGTTGTCACGATGGATGATCGAGCCGGTCGCCGGAGTGTATGTAGGAACGATGAGTGCCCGAGTCCGCGACGAGCTGTGGTCCGCGGTGAGTGCTTCAGTGGGGGACGGGGCTGCCCTATGCGTTCACCCCGACGATAACGAGCAGGGTTTCACCGTTCGCACAGCGGGGGAGCGTCGTCGCGCGATTGTGGACTTCGACGGGCTTCAACTTGTTCAACTATCGGCGTTGGAAGGTGCGGAACAAGAGATGCCGCCGATCCCGGAAGGGTGGTAACGAGAAGATAACGCCTTGCAAAGTTGCAGGTAAGTAACTGTGAGCCCCACGCACGTGGGGATGGACCGGACCTGATCATGGGAAAAAACCGTGGCACCTCGTGAGCCCCACGCACGTGGGGATGGACCTGCGCCGCCGCAAGCGCACGGCTCCGCACCAACGTGAGCCCCACGCACGTGGGGATGGACCGGGGCAACACCATCATGGCATCCACGACGGTTCGTGAGCCCCACGCACGTGGGGATGGACCGAACCCCCCTACCCCCCACCGCGCGCTACCGTCGTGAGCCCCACGCACGTGGGGATGGACCGCCCCGTCCCGCTCCCGGCCGCCGGAACACCCCGTGAGCCCCACGCACGTGGGGATGGACCGGCGTGGGACCTGCCAGCACCACCCGAGCACGAGTGAGCCCCACGCACGTGGGGATGGACCCCCCACGTAGCCACGCAGAGCGCGCTGAGATGCGTGAGCCCCACGCACGTGGGGATGGACCGGGGGCGCGGCTGATACCGCGCTCCCCTTCCCGGTGAGCCCCACGCACGTGGGGATGGACCGACCCTCGGCGCCGCCGAGGGGGGTGAGTGACGGTGAGCCCCACGCACGTGGGGATGGACCGAAAAACCCCCTACCCCCCACCGCCACCGCGCGTGAGCCCCACGCACGTGGGGATGGACCGCCCGGTACAGTCCACACAGCAAAGAGAAAGACGTGAGCCCCACGCACGTGGGGATGGACCGGCGAGGTGGAGTTTGTCGCCCCTATCCAGGCAGGTGAGCCCCACGCACGTGGGGATGGACCGTACCAAGGTATCTTCGATACGCGCGTAGGACGGTGAGCCCCACGCACGTGGGGATGGACCGCTAGAGTGGTCTCACGAGGTTAGGGGAACGGCGTGAGCCCCACGCACGTGGGGATGGACCGCAGACCGCGCTAAAGCGCGGGGCTTTGTGGACGTGAGCCCCACGCACGTGGGGATGGACCGTTCCAGATGCCGCCGATCATCCTGCACATCGAGTGAGCCCCACGCACGTGGGGATGGACCGTGGGTGACCAGTCGCTGGGGCGTCCCTAAGTGCTGGTCTAATTTTGCTGTTGGACGAATTGCTAAGAAGGCGAAGGCTGGCATGCAGAAACACGATGAGATATGGATCCGCTATTTCAAGTCCCAAGGCTAACCCAATGCTGTGGGGCTGGCAGTAGGAATGGAGGGCGCCGCCTACGCCCTAAACGACGACTTGGTTGCAAAAGTTTGGAAAAAGCGATCGGGTGAAGAGCTGAGGCGGATTCAACTCTTCTATGAGGATCTCTCTGAAGCGCCACTGAGTTTTCATACACCGCGTATCAACGAGGTGTTGTACGTCAACGCTTGGCTCTCTGGTTGGTCGAATGCCTGCGGGAGAGTACAAGGAGGGAGAGGATACGCTGGCTCCTCTCTTTGATGCGAGGAACTCCCAAAGCTCCCAAGTGTCATAGCACCATGTTCAGGCTGGTGTGGACATGGATCCTGCGATGGTCAGGCTTGGGGGGACCACAGAACAAGGAAGCGTTCGGGGCGTGCAGACCGTGAGTGTGCCCTGTGTGATGGCGAGGTGTGTGACAGCACTCCGTTTCTGGAGAACCGACACCCTTGGATCCCGCAACATCCCTGTTGTTGGGCTTCCACCTTCTGCCGGGGTGAGAGGCCTGCCTGCCCCGAAGCAGCATTCGTTTACGCTAAGCGCTTAGCTAGTAGATCCAGCCAATTCGCCTAGCTCCTGCAGAGCAGGGACACGGATTTTCACGGCACAGTCAGCCTTCTTCTCCAGGGAGACGGTAGGGGGCCGGATCGTGTCGCATGTGCTGAATCCAGTCACTGGTGCGGTTCACAACATCATCGTCCGTGATGATGACACTCTTGCGAATTTTTCCGCTGAGCCGAACTTCTGTCTCCGCCGGGAGGAAAGTGTTGTGGAAGGCGAATGAGAACAGCCGCCATTCTCCATCCTCCATAACGGGATGCATCCACAAGGGGGAGGCACGGCGTTCACCCACGGTCACTTTGTCTTTGCTGTAGACCACAGGCAAGCCTAGGGCGCCTAGGGGGAAGCGGTTGGAGTTTCCGTGGAGGACAGCGTCCCGTTCTGGGGTTTTGACTTTGGGCCAGTAGTTGGTCCTGGAAGCGCTGTTGTCGGCTGTCGCCCGTGACAGCCGGTACTGCCGCCCGACGTGGGCCAGCAGTTCTGCCCATGAAGAAGCGGAATAGGCGCTGAGCCCGGCGCACGTCCACTTACTGCTGAACACTGGATAGGTAGGTATCTCGTCGTCACGCCAAGGGCGAGCCTCATCAGGGGCGCCTATCTGCTTGAGCAGGTCATCGATGGGCTCCAGGCAGTCATCGAGAGGGCCAATGGGCTGCAGTCGTTGCCGATCGTCTAGCTCCTTGTAATGAGTGAGACCTGGAGTTTGAAGTGACGACTCTGTCCAGGGAGTAACCGATTTTTGGTCGTGGAGAGTCGCTCCAATGATGCGTATCTTGCCGAAACCACGCCGGACACGGGACCCCACCCCACCGTAGGCGCACACCATCCACAGTGACGCCAGGGTGAGGGCGTTGATGCGAGAGTCCTCCGACAGAGCCATCTTGAGTTCGAAGTATTTGTGGTCTGGGAATACGTAGGGGCGGGTGATCTGGTACCTGCCTTTGACGATGGTGCCGAGGCCTTGCCCCATCAGATAGCCGATGGCGGGTTCTTTCCGCAGCTGGTCAGGAAACCGTGTCGAGTCAAGGAACGAAAGGCAGGGATTCCTGCGGGTTTGGGGCAGTTTGCCCAGTCGCATCCGTACCGGGGATGGATTGGTGGTGCTGCCGAAAACTTCGTCTTCGAGGCGACGCAGAGTCCGAATACTGGGGCCGACCTTGGTTCCGGCGAGTGCGCGGAACCAGTAGCGCATGGCTCCCCGCAGGGAACTGACTCGGAGAGGTTCGTCGTCATGTCCGTTGAACAGCGGGGTGGTGACACGTAGGCGCAGGGTGATCCAAGACATGAGTGTGCTCCTTAACGAATGTTTGCCGCGCTGATGCGTGTGCCGAGGTACGCGAAGACTCGCTCAGAGGCCGAGACCAAGGCACGGAAAACAGGGCTGCGGAGCAGACACGATCAGCGCGGTGAACAAGGAATGCTCGAGACATCCGACATGCTGGCGCTGGCAGGGTTGGCCAGTTTCGTCGCAACTGGCCAACCCTGCCAGCACAGGTGGACACCTCAGGACGGCGCCAGCGGGTAGGGCTCCGCTACTGTGTCCCACCACACGAGGATCGCTGATGGGAGACCGAAATATGCCCGCGCGGCAAGCGTCCGCCACGTGCTTCAGCGGGATGACCGTGGTGTGGCCCGGAGAGAAGGTCACGGGGAGTCCCATTGATCGGTGATGTTGACGGTGAAGTAGCCGTAGCCTGCCGTGGTGCGTGCACCGATTCCGTACTCTTCACAAGCCTGCTTGAGCCAGTCAGCTGCCTTGGCGGTGAGGTCGGGGTCCTCCCCGATGAGGTGAGTGACGAAAGTACCGCTGAGGGAGAGGAAAGGCAGCGGCACAGGCTGATGGTGTTCCCCGGGGGCGCACGGTTCCGCGGACTGATCGGTGTGGTAGGCGTGCTGGTGCGGGGTGATCACATCACTATGGACGCGCAGACCTTTGCGGTGGTTACGGGGATCGGATAGGGGAAGGGCGTCAAAGAAACGCACTCCGCACCGGGGGTTGTCTCGGTCCTCCTCGTCTTCAGGGGAGGGCAGGGGCCCGAAGACCAATGTGTAGAGTTCAGAGGGAACCTTTTGCCGAGAAGCCCAGGCCGCTGCGGCTCCTTTGAGTGTGGAAGCGGGGATGAGCGGCCAACCGTAGGTGCCGTGCAGGCTGAGCCCGAATTCGTGGTCTCCGGTCTGCTCTCCTAGTCCGGTCACGAAGCGCCAGTCTGCGGTCAGTTCCACCCGGTAGATGTGCCGTTTTCGGGCGTTGAGAATGCTTAGAGCGTGCGCGCGGCGTTGCTCAACTGCCTGTGCCCACTCCTTCTGGTAGCCGAGGCAGTACTCGCTTGCCCAGCCGAGCACGGGATCCTCGGGGCGCGCATCCGCGGTGGGGGGAGAGACGTCGCTGATAGCTAAACGTCGCAGGATGATCAGCGAATTCGCGGAAGCGTCGAGCGTAGAGCGCTGATCGTAGCGGATTTTTTTGACGTATTTCGGCGAGACGCTCTTGCAATGGTGGGCATCCTGCGCACTGTCTGGCTTCTGGGTCACTCTTCCGCAGAGGACTCGGCCTATCGCCCCAGAGTAGGAGACGCACAGGATTTCTTTCGGTTCTTCCTGCGAGGAGGTGTCCTGAGCTCCCCGTCGACCGTGGGGAAAGGTCATTCTCGCTCCTCTCCCGTATCGCTGTCAGCGGACTCGCCGGGGTTTTCCTGGTTGGCGTGCTCCGTAGCAGCGGCCGCCAGTTTGCCGTAGCGGGCTTCTGCGATTCGGCTGAGCCATCCGGCGAGCAGGTCGATTTCGGCGCTGAGTCGACTGTGGGTGGGAAGGTCCGCTTTGGTGAGCACGTCCAGGAATTCGCGGGGGGTGGACTGGGGGGTGAGGCCAGGGAGAAGCTTACGTTTAGCAGCGTGCTCGATGATGGCCTTGCACAGTCGGCTATAGGCCTGCTCGAGGGGGTCGGCGCTTCCGCTTTTGCTTTCAGCGAATGCGAACGCAGCAACCAAACCTGAAGAGCGCAGCCGCATCGGGAATTGGCGCATCCGGGTACGGATGCGCTGGGCGAGTTGCGGGTCGGTCACCAAAGGCCCGATGACTTTCTCCGCTTGGGCGGCCATCTGCTGGTCTACTCGCTCAGCCATTGCGTTCTCCTTCGACGATCCGGGTCCACACCAGCCCTTTGCCGAGGGTTTCGTCTCCGCCCACTTGGAGGAGGGAATGGTTCACCAGGTCCCGCAGCTGCTGGACTTCTTCCGGAGCGTATTTCCCACGCAGGGTCAGCACGGAGGCGAGAATCGTTTCGGCAGGGAGGTATTCGCTGACGAAGGGACCGTTTTGAACCAGCTTCTGTTGACGGTGGAGTTGGACCCGTACCGCGAACTCGGTGCACTCGCGCAGGAGAACAGACATCGGCTCGGAGCCGACAACCAGCAGGTCTTCTGCGAGTTTGCTAGCGAAAGGGCGCAAATGGGGGGCGTCGCCAATAGCGTCGGCAGCCAAGAGCCGTGCCCAGTCAGTGACGGGATCAGGGGCGTCACCGCCTCCACGAGGATTGTGAAGCTTGACGAGGCATGGGCCGAGCACCTCCGGCGTTTCCCCGCCCCAGAACCCTCGACCGCAGGAGCCCTCCCCGTCGGCGGGGTTGGGGACTTCAGGAAGCACGACGTGGGGGCCGTTGATGATGGCGTATTTGCGGGCCAGACGGCTGAGAGCAAGCCGGGAAGTGACCCAGGCAAAGGAGCGGCGCAAGGTGGGGACCGGAAGCGCAACAAGTTGAGCATCGCCCACTGCGAGTTTTCCAGGGGTGGTTTCTTCTCCTTCGCCTGGCTCGGATCCGAACACCTCCTTCAAGGTGTCTTCGCTCCAGCCAGCGTCGCGGGCGGTCTGCCGCAGCGCACCCTTGAGGCTCTGCCCCCAGATGAGCGGATAGTTGGTGCTGCTTTCTCGTTGAATCGGCAGGTCGAGGACGCCGTCGCTGGCTGCGGCGCCGGCATGCAGCGGGGATTCCGCGTACAGGTACAGCAGAAAAGCGGTCATGTCCAGACTCCTGTGAGGACGACTCCGAATCCAGCAGTGTGGAGCGGGGGTGCATCAGTCGGCGGATGATCGCCTTCGTGGGTATGGATCCAGTCAGCGGAAGGGGCAAGGGCCCGGCCATGCCAGGAGGATGCAACGGCGGCAGCGGTCTCCTCATCAGGGAAGTGCAGGAGGTAGACCGAGCCGGGTGGGACCGCCCAGCGCAGGGTACGGGTACGGAAGAACCCTCGTTTGGGTGATGCAGTGGCCACGGGGAGTGGACTGCCTACAGCCGCTGCTACGAGAGTGGCTTCCGGTGGAAGAGGTGGACGCCAGCCGTCGCGCCACAACGCGGGTGTGGCCACATACAGCAGCATTCGCCCGCCGGGGAAGGAAGCAGGCCTTGACGGCCACGCCACAGAGCCGGCCGGGAGTTCGGCGACCTCGGCAAGCCGGGAGATTCCCCCCAGCGTCACTGTGGTGTGCTCCGGTTTCGGCCGTTCCGGGTGCGGAACGACCTCGGCGAGGAAAACCCACCCATCGCGAGGACGCAGGTGGGTGGCGTGGTACAGGTATCCCGAGCGTATCCGCCGGTCCTGAAGAGCGATGCCGATCCGGTGTTCGGGCACGAGCGGTTCCTCGCCGGCCAGCATGGTCTCCAGGTAGTCGGATGCCACAGTGGAGTCCTGGAACAGCGTGCCGTTGAGGTAGGACGACAGGCCTTCGCTGGAGATCCAGCCTTGGAGCGGCTCTGCTTTGGCCGTGACCTGTGGAGGGAGCTCCAGCAAGGACTCGGGGGCGCCAGGGACGTGGGCGAGATCGGTCCCGTCTACGGCGGATCCTTTGACAAGCCGGTAGTAGGCCCTTTCCTGCGCTGTGGTTTCTTTGCCTTCCACCACCACGATGTCTGAGGGGACAGGAAAGTAGGGGCACCACCTCCCGTCAGGGTTCTGCTTACCGAGGATGGGGCCACGCACAGCCGTCAGGTCGCCGCCGTAGGCGCTGGCGGCCGCCCCGGCAATGGTGCTGGGTCGGGGAATGACGGTCTCTGCCAGGGCCGTGTTGCTGTCTCGGGAACTGAACTGTCGACCGTCTCGTACGTGGACGGTGTCATGGGGCTCGAAGGCTATCCATGTGGTGGCGTTGTCTGCTTGGCCTGTGCTCATCGGCACTCCTGACGCAAGAACACTGCGACTCGAGCCGCCGCGATCAGTGATTGTTCGGAAATCTTTTCTGAGTCTTCTAGGGCGCTGGTGGGCCGTCCCAGAAGGCGGAGCTGCTCTGCAGCCTTGAGGGCAAATGCTTTTTGTTGCTCGCTGGTGGGCGCGAGAGTATGCCGGTGGACGAGGCGCTGGAGCTCAGCGGTAAAGAGGTCCAGACTGAGCGTGCATAGGGCGTGACTGTCGCGTTCCAGGTCCCGCAGTAGCCCGGGGGATAGCCGTGCTCCCGTCTCACTCCTGGTGAAGAGGGACAGGCGGTCACACACCAAGGCCTCGGGATCGTTGTGGTCAGGAAGAGCCCATTTCTGGACGTATGTTTCCTGGGTTCCGGAGCGGCGCAGGTAGCTCACGGCGAGAGCGTTCTTTCCAGGAACGTTTTTGGCGGCAGCCAGGGCTTCCCGGCTCGCGGCCAAGGCGAGCCGCAACGGGTATTTGCGGTGGAAGAACAGTAAGGCACTGCTCGCCGTGGGCAGTTCCGGGGATACTTCGGTGACTGCCTGTCTGCAGGCGCGTGCCCCCGCAAGGGCTGTCGCTGCGGGAAGGAACGCCAGCAGGTCGTCTCCGCCGGCATAGACTGCAACGCCCAGCAGCGCCGAGTCGTGCAGCAGTTCTGTCTGCCTTTCAGCGACTCTCCGCAACTGGTCAGAAATTTCGGTGTGCCGCTTGTGCGACAGGTTCTTTTCCTCGGAGAGGTAGGAGCCCATGCCGTCCAGGTCTTGGACAAGAATCGCCAGGTAGGAGGAGGGAGGCGCTACCTGGAACTTGTCCCGCATGATCTTTTGAAGATCAGCGGCAGCAATACGGCCTATCTCTACTGTTCTGGAGAAGTTGTCGAATGCTTCTCCAGAAGTCGGCTTCCTGAATTCGCGGGCCAGCGACTCTGCGGACCATGAGTCTGTGTAAACCCACTGTCCTCCGTGCCGCCACAGCCACTGGGCTAATTCTCCCTGAGGTTTCGGCATGCCTGGCAGTGGCCAGTTGGGGATATGTATGCCCGTATCTTCGTCCTGGACTACTTGATGCAAGTAGTCCACCTGTTCAGTTACATCCGGATCGTTGATATTTTTCAGAACTTCGATGCGGAATGGGGCCGACGCGATCCCGTAGGTCGAGGGGATCCCGTAAGGTGACACGCTCTCCTTATCATTGGGGCGGCCAAGCTTGCGTTTCAGCCAGTTGGCAGCGCTCAGCGTGTCACGCTCAAAAGAGGGAAGACCTTTCGGTGGCTTCGTGGTCGCGGGCCAGTGAGGACTCAGCTGGCAGGGGCCGTTGCGTGCCTCCAGGGCGGTGAAGTTCCGGACCTGTTTGCGTGCGGCTAGGCGACGTTGGGCTTCTTTCCACTGTTCGGGGTAGCCGCCTGGCCGTGGGGGAGCTACGGCCCACGTCACGGCGGGCATACCGGGGGTTTCTTCGATACGGCCAAGAGTCTTTTGCAACCACTCCTTCCACTTCTCATTCACCCGTGCGGTGGCTCGCTGAGCAAGTGTCGTCCCCTGCCCTGCGGGGGCGAGTGCCACCACCCGGTTAGGCATTCCCACGTCTTTCCTTTTCTTGCTCGGGGCGGGGAAGACGAGTTCGGCAGCGGACTCCTGGCACACGGACACGGCTTGTTCGGTGAGCTCAGCGATGATTCGGCTGCCTGCCCGCAGGTCCGAGGTGCTTCTGGATTCTTCGATGAATCGCTGGACTCCGGACAGTGCGATCACCACGAGGTCTTGGCCGTCCACGCAGTCTCCATCTGACGCCTTGTTTTCGCTGGAAACCGGGTATGTCCTCTGGTCTCCAGATCGGTGCTCCCTGTCTTGAGTGCGGCTTCGGGGGAGCAGCCGCTGTGGCAGAAGTCTCTTGAGGGGCAGCGCAGGAGTAACCACAAGCGCAGTGGCCCGAACATTCCTGCAGTTCCGTGCGAGAAACACCAAGTACTCAAGACAGCAGAAGGTGACATTAGCGGCAACTCACCTGATCCGTGGAGAGAATGCAGGTAATTAGTCAAAACTGGGGATAGGTGTCCTTGATGTGAAGTGTCTGAAGTAGGTGTTATTTCACGTCCGAAATTAACTCAGAGGTCAAGAAAAATCTAAACATTGTCAGAGTTTCTGGTGGGGGTAGCCTCAAGGCTTCATCTCTGGGCAGCACAGGACGGTACGTCAGGAAGGCTCAAGATGGAGCGTGTCCGCCTGGAAAGTGACGAAGGAGAACACTGCCACTAAGTGGAACATATGACAGGGCTTCCCTCGCTGAGAGCAGGTTCAACAGCACGTAGTGAATCGGCTTCTTTAGTTCTCTTTCGAGAAAGAAAAGCGCTGCGCATTTTCGTGCTTCTCAGGCTGTCCCAGCGAGACTAAACGGAGTGTGCGCCAGACTCCGCGCACGTAGATCCGAGGTGGAGCACTGTCACGGAGAGCAGCGGCAGGAAGCCGAAGATATCGAGATCGCCTGCAACCGCTTTGCCCCCACGCAAGCAGCATTGATGCCGCCTGTCAGCAGCGTTGTCGAGACCACTCCGGCTATTCCTTGAAGGCTGGGTTGATCGGGGATCCTTCGGACACTGGTGATCCCACTGTTGCGGGGAGTGGCGCGCCCGCGGGACTGTTGAAAAACGCCCGCACCTGGGTGAGAAACACCAGGTGACCGGACGCATTTATGCCCTGCCTGGTGAGGCAGCACAGTTGTCAAGGCGGTTCCCGGATGACACGGAGGTAGAAGAGCCCAGCGTCGCCTCACGACGTGATGGCGGCTCCGACCTGCCAGACAGAGAAAGAACTCACCACAATAGCTATCGGAGGGCTGCTGGCAGGGTCGAGCCGGGAAGTTCATGGGGACAGCGCGGCCGCAAAGCAGGGGAGAAGAACCGCTCAGTCAGCGAACCCCAATGCGAGGCACAGCTTCCGTGGATAGCAGCCGCTCACAGTAGACCGTCCCACATCTGCTCGACAATCACCGCCCACCAGTGCTCGGGGTCGGCAAACACGGAACCGTCGATGCCAGCCAGCGTCTCCTGGAACTTCGCAACTGTTTGGCCTGCGGCATAGGGGTCTTGGCCGCGCATCTTCGGCAAGGTGTACGCTAACACCACGAGGCAGTGGCTGAAGTCCGCCACTGACCGATTGATGTAGCGGGTCGCACCGCTGCGCATGTCGATCGCCCACACCGTGCCGGCATCCGGTTCAGCGCGGCGTACCGCGACCACACTGCCCCCGTCACTGCCGATACGTACATACTCGCCCAGGGTGGCGGCCAGCGTCGGATCGGATGCAGGGGTGCCGCGAGCATGCAGGTGGGTGGCAGCGTCGCAGAACAGCCCGCCAGCAGGAGGCTGGTGCGGGGGATCAGCGACGAAGAAGTGGGGGATAAGACTGGGAAGCCCGAACCGGGTCAACGCGTCGTGCGTGGCCTCAGGAAGTCCGCTTTCAGCCACCGCATCGGCGTCGTACCGCTGCACGGGGAGACGGGTGTCCGCGAGCAGCTGGTCCAGTACGTCGTCGGCGAGGGGGGAGCCGTCGTGGTGTGCCGCAGGGAACGGGATCCGGTTGGGGCGGGGAAGCGGCGGGGTCCCCGAAAGCCGGTGCGCCGCCTCGGCGTGGTCGAGGAGCGCCGCCATGCCTTGGGCACGGACCACTCGCGTGGGCCCGTAGTCGTGGGAACAGGACAGGTCAGCGTCAGCGAAGGTGGTGCGTAGGAACTGGCCGCGGTAGCCGCCGGGCAGGTCAGCAGGGTACAGGTCGGAGTGGATGGCAATGACGTCTTCGGGTCGCACCCCCATCCACCGCAGTTCTGTCCACACTTGGATTTCCGGCGGGGGAAGGCCGGGACCGGAGGAGCGGCTGAGGGACATTTCGTCTCCGCCCGCGTCGCGGTAGGTGAAGACCACGGTGTTGCCGGGGCCGACGATCGGGGGGAGTGAAGGGTCGTAGGGGTGGGGGAAGTGGGTGCCGGAATGCTTGTCGCGGTACATCCGCACCACTTCCTCCAGCGACGTCGACGGCCAGGTGCTCAATTCACCGGTGTGCCGGTCTACTACCCCGTAAGGGCTGCCGACGTCGTCGGGGGGAGACGAGCCGGGCAGCGGGTCATGGGTGACAGCGGCGGGAACGGCCCAAACGACCCAGCCCAGGTCGAATTCGTGGGTCCGCACCTCCCGGCGCTGCCCCGGAGGGGCGGAACCGTTGAGCCACGCGTCCGCGATCGCGAGCGCCTGCTCATAGGTGACCATGTCTCTCCTTGCCGGGAAAGCGACGTAAAGCGTGCTTTCGGTGAGATTACCGCTTGTGCGCCTAGGGTGATTCTGCCGTTCCGCTATGGCACGTCGATACCAAGTTTTCCGGACTGTGGATAACGCGCGGAGCACGTACTCCCACCAGCAGGGTTGGTCTTTTCCCACCCGCGCAACGCGACAACAGACTGCTGTCAGGGCAGGGTAGAGAGCGTGAAAGCGGCAGAGAGCACCAGCAGAACCAGGATGGATGCCACGGGGGGCATCGCCCGGCGGCCGGTCGATTTGATGGTCGCGGTGATCGGGGGCGCGCTACTGGTCATGGTTCTCTTGGCGATCGCACTCGCCGCTGAACCGTCAGCCGTGGGCGATCCCGCAGAACTGCGTTCCCTGCTGCCGCCGTCACTGTTCGGGCTTGCTGCTGGGCTCGCGAACCTCGCCGTGCTGCTGCTGGGCGGCGTCATCGTGGCGGAACGCTTGATCCGCCGCGACATACGCCACGTGGTGCGGGTGTTGACTGCGGCCGGGGCCGGCTACGGGACGACCGTGGCACTCAACCTGGGGTTTGCTGCCCTGCTCGGCGCGGAGACACCGACGATCCTCAACGCGTCTGCGGGGGGCCCGGCCAGCAACCCGTTGCACGCCTATCTCGCCGCGGCATTCGCCTACCTGCACGCCACCCGCCCGGTCCACTTGCCTCGGGTCACCGGTCCTATGGCAGTGAGTGTCGCTGTGACAGCCGCCTCAGTGCTGCTGTCCGGTTACACCACCGCGCTCGCGTTGCTCCTGACTCTGCTGGTGGGGGCGGTGTGTGCGTCGTTGACGAATTACGCCATAGGGGTGAGTATTCCGCGGCTCGCGGTGGGGCGGCTGCTGTACGAGCTGGAGCGTCTCGGCTGGGAGCCGTCGCGCCTGGCGTTTGCGGGAACTGACTCGGAAGGCAACCGGTGTTTTATGGCGGAGACCGCTACTCGCCGCCTGCAGGTGACGGTTCTTGACTCTGATCCGACGAGCGGAGTGGTACGGCGGTTGTTCTCCCGGATCGTGCTGCGGAACGCCGCAGCCCCGCCTTTGCTGTGGAGCCTGCGGGACCGGGTGGAGCACACGGCTTTGCTGGAGTATGCCGCCGCGGCGGCCGGTGCGGCGACGCCGCGTCTGCTGGCTGTGGGAGAGCTCGGTCCTTCCGCAGCCTTTCTCGTCCGGGAGCATGTCGCAGTGCGGCCACTCACGGAATTGGGGGACAGCGAGCTCACCGACGAGTTCGTGGACAAGGTGTGGGCGCAGTTGCGACTGCTGCACCGCCACCGGGTCGCCCACCGGGGCATCAGCCCCGGAACTGTCGTGCAACGCGCCGACGGGCATGCCGCGTTCACAGCCTTGTCCACGGGGAGCATCGCCGCCGGACCGTGGGCACTCTCGTTGGACCAGGCAGCTCTTCTCGTGACGTTGGCGCTGCACGTGGGCCCGTACCGCGCGGTAGAGTCCGCGGTCCGGAATCTGGGTGCGGATGCGGTCGCCGCCATCCTGCCGTTCCTGCAGAGCGTCGGCCTGCCCCCGCCCTTGCGGCAAGCAGTACGGGGCCACCGCGACCTGTTGCGGGAAGTGCGCCAGGAGATTGTGCGTGTCGTCCCGCACGCCCCCGCTCAACCAGTGCAGTTGGAGCGGATGCCGCCGCGGACCGTGGTCACGGTCGCGGTGGCGACCGTCGTGGGGCTCGCCCTGGTCTACCAGCTCACCGGGGTGGCCTGGAATACGCTCAGCGACCCTGATCCGGGGTGGACGAGCGCGGCCGCGGTGTTGTCGCTGCTGTGTGTGCTGGCTCCCGCGGTAGCGCTGCTCGGGTTTTCGCCGGTGCGACTGCGGCTATGGCGTACCGTGCTCGTGCAGTACGCTTCGTGTTTCGTGCGTATCGCCACTCCAGCAGGCGTGGGATCGTTGGCGTTGAATACCCGCTATCTGATCCGGGCAGGGGCCAGCACCGCCCAGGCAGTGTCCGCGGTGGGTGTGTCCCAGGTGGCAGGGCTGGTGACACTAGTGCCGCTGCTGGTGGTGTGCGCCTACCTGTCGAACATGGACTATCCCGGCGATTTTTCTCCGTCGTTCACGCTACTGCTGGTCGTGGGGGTGCTTTCTGTGTTGGCCGCGGCCGTGCTCGCGGTGCCGCGGCTGCGCCGCGCCGCAGTGGGGCGGCTTCGCCCCCACCTGCACGGGGTGCTGCCGCACCTGCTTGATCTCGTCCAGCATCCGAGCCGTCTCGTGCTGGGGATGGGCGGCACTGTGCTGCTCACGGTGAGCCTGGTGTTGTGCCTGTACACCAGCATCCTGGCGTTTGATGCGACCCCATCGCTGGCCGCGGTCGGGATGGTCTACCTAGCGGGGAATGCGCTCGGCTCGGCAGCGCCGTCTCCTGGCGGCCTGGGCGCTGTTGAGGCGGCGCTCATCGGCGGGTTGACCGCAATCGCTGGGGTTCCCGCGGCCGCCGCTTTGCCCGGAGTGTTGTTGTTCCGATTGCTGACATTCTGGCTTCCGGTGCTGCCAGGGTGGCTGGCGTTCACCCGGCTGCAGCGCCGCAGGGCGATCTGATCGACTCGTCTGCACAAGGGAAGGCGTCGGAATGGCACGGGACGCATGGCTCGGCGTGGACTTGGGCACCAGCGGGGTCAAGGTCGTGGTGGTGGACTCAGAGTCCGCCGTGGTGGGGGAGGGCGAAGCCTCCTACCCGGTGCGTTCACCCCGTCCGGGGTGGGCGGAGAGCGATCCGGGTGACTGGTGGGAGGCAACGGTGGCCGCGGTGCGGCAGGCGCTCGCTGCTGCCGGGCAGCCTCGGATCAGGGCGGTCGGGGTGGACGGGCAGATGCACGGCCTGGTTCTCGCCCGCGAGGACGCGACGCCGCTGCGTTCCGCTCTCTTGTGGGCGGACCGGCGTGCCGCGGCTGAGCTCGCCGCGTGGCGTGGGCTTGCCGACACCGAGCGGGAGGCGCTCGCTAACCCGCTGGTGCCGGGGATGACCGGTCCCCTGCTGGCGTGGATAGCACGCCATGAACCACGGCTGTTGGCTGAGGCACGGTGGGCGTTGCTGCCCAAGGACTGGCTGCGGCTGCGGTTGACGGGGAAAGCTGCGACCGATCCGTCTGACGCGTCAGCGACCCTGCTGTGGGATGTGCCCGCGGACACGTGGTCGCTGCCGGCACTTCGTGCCGCGCAGCTCCCCGCGGACCTGCTGCCGCCGCTGGCGGCTTCCGACGACGTCGCAGGGGTCCTGACCGGGGACGCTGCCGCAGAACTGGGGATGGATCTGGGGACTCCCGTGGCTGTCGGTGCGGGCGACACCCCGGCAGCGCTCTTAGCTACCGCGGCGGGCGAGGAGCAGGCGCAGCTCACCGTGGGCAGCGGCGCGCAGATTGTTGCGGCCACTACTGATCCCAGCCCGGTGCCGGGCGTTCACGTCTACCGCACCGCGGAACGTGCCGGCTGGTATCGGATGGCTGCCGTGCAGAATGTCGGGGTTGTTGTGGAGTGGGTGCGCACCCTGCTGGGCGCAACGTGGGAGGAGGTGTATGCCGCGGCAGGGGAGGAGCCGGATCGTGGGGGAGTGGTGTTCCTGCCGCATTTGACGGGGGAACGCACCCCCGTGCTGGGGATGACCGGAGTGCTGGCAGGGCTGCGGTTGGACACTGACCGCACAGCGGTTCTGCGCGCCGCAGTGGAAGGAGTGGCTTTCACGATCCGGCATGCCGCCATGATGCTTCCCGGTGGCTTGCCGCCGGTGGTGCGTCTTGCCGGGGGAGGGAGCCGAGACCCGCGTTTCCGTGCACTGCTCGCCAACGTGTTAGGGGTGGAGTTACGTCCGGTGCGGCTGCGGAGCGCGTCGGCGGTGGGGGCGGCGCATCTTGCCGCCCGGGCGGTGGGGGCGGGGGTCGCGCGCCCAGAGCTTCACTACGAGCCGGTGGTATCCCCCACCCACCATAAGGAAATCTACGATGTAAAGTTCGAGGTTTATCTTCATCATCTCCGCAGGAACAACCACCCCACCCCCGAAAACAAACACTAAGGACACCTCATGACCACAATGACAATCACCGTGCGTGCCATACCACAGGGGAGATGACAGGGGGAATGGATTTTGTGAGATGCTTAAGGGGTGTCCTCCTCCCTGAACACGGTGCTGCGCCGCCACACAAGAAGCATCATCGTCCTGCTGTTCTCCACCGCCTTGATAGCGATCGTTGTCGGACACGTTCGAGCGGCGATCCTCGACGGCAACAGGGAGCTCCACGCCTATGAAGCGGCACAACCCTGCTCTGCTGCCCCCGAGTCTCCTGCGGACTGCATCTGGCAGCAGGAGTTCACTGTCACCGACATCTACCTGACGAACGCCAGAAACAAGGACAACAGTGCGGTCCTCATCGCCGAGGACGGCACGGAACGGGAGACGTACTTCTCCTCCAAAGGACCAGTGCTCCTCAAAGTAGACGAAGGCGGACAGGTCACCGGAACCCTGTGGCGGGGCCGCATCACCGAGATCTCAGCCCACGGCACCACCCAGGAGACCACCGACGCCCCCACCGACGTGATCGGAGGCAGTCTCGCTTTCGCGCTGGTGACGGGGCCGCCCGCCTTGCTCGTCATGGTGACGTGCGTGTGGCGGCTGATCCGCCACGCGGAACCAAAACCCACCCGGGGCATGGCCGCCACCCTCGGCCTGGCTGGTGGACTGTTCCTCGCTGGCCTTTTCGCCGCGCTCATGGTCGACGCTAGCTTCGAACGCTTCGGGGTGCTTCTCGCTGTCTGGGCTGGCCTCGCCGCTCTCGCCGCTGTCACCGTGTACATTACGGCGACCTACAAAGAAGCCGCTCCTGGCGCTGGGACGGATGAGAACAACTGAGGGAAACGACGCAGATCTCCCCTGCGGGCTTTCCGTCATGCATGGGATCCCTCCGCTGGCAGGGGTGGCTGCTCCTTACTGCCGGAAAGGACCCAACCGCCCCAGCACCCATACATACCGACCATGCGGTATGTCATAGTGGTGGGGCTACTGCCTTCTCCAGAAGGCCACCCGCCCTTCATCCTGACGGCAAAGGAGCCCTCCCCATGGCAGTTGACCCCACGCGCGCGGACCTTGCCCGCTTCCTCGACGAGGATCCCGGCGGCCCTATTGTCATGCTCAACCTGCTGCGCTTCGCCCCAGAAGGCCGAGCCTCCTACGCGGAGTACACTCGGCGGGCACGCCAGATCCTCCACAAGTACGGGGCTGAACTGGTCTACGCCGGCGACGGCGCTACTCCCCTGGTCGCTGAGGAAGGACAAGCGTGGGACGCGGTGCTGCTCGTCCGCTACCCCAGCCGGGAAGCATTCATCCGTATGGTTGAGGACCCCGAATATCAGCAGATCACAGAGTTCCGCACTCAGGCTCTGAGCGAAGCCGTGCTCCAACCCACCACTCCGTGGCCGACCCGCAGCGCCTGACCCCGTATCCGCCACCGGAACTGGTCGTCCGCACGCCACCCGTGGAACAGGCCTTCCAGCCGCACACCAGAAAACCCACCGGATGAGCCTTTCCCACGGGTGGCAGCATCGCGGCCGCGAGATCCGCGTGCTTCTCCTGCGCGCCTCGGCGACTATTCAAGTTCGGCGACGAGAGCGCTGAGAGCACGGTCGCTTCCGGCAGCCGCGAGCAGACTCAGCCCGATCGGGCCAGCCGACGTGCGCACCCCGGGAAGAGTGAGTACGGGCAAGCCCGCCATGCTCGCCGCGCACACGAACATCACGGTCGTTGTGAGCAGGTCGAGGTCGCTCATGGCCTGCTCAGGTGGGGGAGGTGTGGTCGGTGCTGCTGGCTGCACCAGCGCGGTGCCGGGCGGAACCAGTTCAGCGAGGAGACGCCGCCCGCGGCAGGCCGTCTCCTGCGCCCACTCCAGGTAGTCTTCGGGAATAGCTTCCCCAGCGGCGATGGCGTCGGCGACAAGGGAAGACACCGCGCCGGCGTGCTCCCGCAGCCAGCGGCCGTGAGTCTGCCACATCTCCACGGCTTGGATGATGCCCACCGCTTCCGCCCACTCTTCCAGGTGCGCAGCACAGGTGGAGTCCACAGGGTGCAAGGGGAGACCGGTCTGCTGCGCCCACTCGTGGGCTTCGTCCACCAGCATGTCCCGCACCGCAGGTTCAACCAGATCAAACAGGTCGACCGCCAAGAGGAGTCGGCGGATCGGTGGCGCGGAGCGCTGCGGTAGAAGCACGTCAGAGACTCGGTTGAGCAGCCGTGGTGTCCGGGTGATCCACCCGACAGTGTCGAGAGAGGGAGCCAACCCGATGCTTCCGGCAGTGGGGACCATGCCGTGGGTGGGGCGCAGACTGCACAGCCCACAGTAGGAGGCTGGTATGCGGATCGAGCCTGCCGTGTCGCTTCCCAAGCCGATATCGGCCAGCCCGAGGGCGACGGCGCTGGCTGACCCGCTCGATGATCCTCCAGGAACCCGACCAGGGGAGGCGGGATTCGGCGGTGTCCCATAGTGCTGGTTGATGCCGGTCAGACCGTAGGCGAACTCAGCGGTCTGCACGATTCCCACAATGTCGGCCCCTGCGTGCAGGAGGGCCCGGACAGCCGGGGCGTGGTCTGTTTCCACCGGGGCTTCATGGAGCCAGGTCGGGTTTCCCGCTCCGATCGCGTATCCGGCGACCGCGAAGAGATCCTTCACTGCAACCCGAAACCCGGAGAGCGCACCCTCGCGGATGGCGGGGATAAGCGGATCACCTGCCACCCGCCACAGCGATGGGTGGTCACCACGAGGGTCCGAAATACCACCGGAAGAGCTCGGCGGCAGGGCAGATATGGAAGACCTCGACATGAAGGCAGTCAACCATGGATGACCACCACTGCCGCAGCGGCTGGGCGCGGTTGCCCCTCTCACGCACACGATGGGGCCGTCTGGCGCTCGGCTCGTGAGCTGATGCGGCGACCGCCACGTAGTGGGGGAGTTGTGGGGAGGAGAAAAGGGGCGCAGCTCAAGGAAGTGGGCTCAGCGCTGCCTCCTTGCGCGAGTTTGATGGGAGAAGGAGGAGAAGCGGTGAGTCCGCCCAGCAAGAAACAGGGAGAGAAAGAGAAGGAGAAGGCGTTCCCTGCTTTCACTTGTTTTGATCTACATTGTAAAGGTGATGCTTAAATGAATATAAAACCCACTATCGAAAAACCAACCAAAACCCACCAAAATCAATAAACACAAATCAGCTAACTATGTAACCGTTTCTCATAGCCGGCTTGGTATCCGGGATTCTGAAACGAAAGAGCGTAGTCCTCTAGCGTGATGCATGATGATGGTGCTGGTGGCGAGCGGTTTCATGTCCAAAGGGTTGGCGCAATGGTGAGACGCTCCCCTGGCTTCTGCGGAGACTGTCCTGGCGATCATGGCTCAGTACGCCGCTCCGCAGAACGGGGATCCCTCGGCCCCTGACATTCTCGAGTTTTCTTACGGTGCGGGTCAGGACTGCCGAGTAGTTGCGTCGATCGATGGGTGTTTCTTTTTCATGGAGATGGGGTCTTTTGCTGGGCGCGTGCTGGGGATGTATGCGAACCGGGGGCGGCCGAGCTCGGCTTCGTCGTGTGTCACTTGTCGGTGGGGCGCCATCGGCCGATGAGCGGGAGGAAGCGTCCGGTGCGGGCTGCGTAGGAGCGGTAGGCCTCTCCGTGAGTGCGGAGGAGGTAGGGCTCTTCGATAGCGCGGACTTGAATTTGGACTGCTGCGGTGAAAGCTGCGAGGGCGGCTGCGACGGTGAGTGAGGGGACGGCGAGGAGCTGGCCGACGAGTACTACGCCCATTCCCGTGAAGATGGGGTTGCGGATGAGCGCGAAGACACCGTGGGTGACGAGGGCGGTGTGCTCGGTTTCGTCTACGCCGATACGCCAGGATTCGCCCATTGCTGCTTGGGAGATGAGGACGAGGATGAGTCCGAGGAGCATGGTGGCGAGTCCGGCGATTCCTATTGCTGTGGGCGGTCTTACCGCTGCGAGTTCGAGCATTCCGGTTACGGGAGCGAGCAGGCCGAGGACGAGTGCGCTGGTGAACAGGACGGTTCCCCACCATGGGGCGGTGAAGGGGGCGGTGTTGGGTTTGCGGAATCCGGTGTCGCCGGTGCGCTGCCATATGGTAAGGGTGCGTATGCCGAATGCGGTGATGAGGCCGATGAGGTAGAGGATGAGTGCGGCTGTGGCCATGGTGGGCCCCTCCCCCAGGGTTCGTTGCTAGCTCTCTCAATGATTCTTTTTGGTGAATGTCATCGCTTTATGGCGATTGATAGCACGGTGGGTGGGGGTGGGCAATGGGTGCGCGGAGACACTTGCGTGGTTTTCGGGTTGGGGTGCGGCTGGACGTCGAGTGGCTTCTTGCTTGGCGGGGTGGCGTTCACGCTCTCCACGGTGATCTGGCAGGGGTGTGGTGGCGGGCTGCTCCAGCTTTAGCGGGGCGAGGAGGTGGTGTGGGGAGGGCGTATCCGCACGAGTTGGGTGAGGAGGGTGAGAACGGGGATTTCCAGGAGCGGGCCGATGACGAGGGCGACGGCGATGAGGGGGCGGTCGGGGAACGCGGCGACTGCGATGGCGAGGGCGGTGGGTGAATTGCGGGCCGTGGTGGTCATGACCAGGGTGACGCGTTGGTCGGGGGGAAGTCGCAGGATTCGGGCGGTGGCGGTGGCGGTGGCGGGGAGGGCGGTGAAGAAGATTGCCAAGGGTGGTAGCAGAGCGATGAGGTCGGGGGCGTGGGTCACGACGGTGCGGGCCTGTCCGGCGAACATGGCGAATACTGCGGCATACAGCAGAGGGAGGACGAGGCGGCTGGCGGGGGTGGTGAGGAAGCGGTGTCTCCAGTGGGCTCCTTTGAGGCGGGTTGCGATCCAGCGCAGTCCTAGGGCGGTGGTGAGGGGGAGGGCGAGGACGAGGAGTACTGATTCGGTGAGGGTGGTGGCGTCGACCATGGCTGCGTTGCCGCCGAGCAGGAGGACATAGCCGGGGAGTAAGGCGAGTTGCAGGAGGAGGTTGACGGGGAGGAGGGCGGTGGCGAGGCCGGTGTGGCCGTGGGCAAGGGCGGTGAAGACGAGGTACCAGTCGGTGCAGGGGGTGACGAGCAGGAGGAGGAGTCCGATGCGTAGGTCGGGGTGTGTGGTGAGGAGTCCGGCACCTAGAGTCCAGGCAAGGGCGGGTGTGACGGCGAAGTTGAGGATCAGGCTGGTGGTGACCAGGCGGGTGGCGTGGCGTGCCTCGCCTAGGCGGGCGAAGTTCATTTGGAGGAAGACGGCGGTGAGCATGAGGATGAGGGCGGGCAGTACTGCGTGGGCGGCTGTTGGTCC
Organism: Thermobifida sp.; assembly: GCF_017577275.1. Taxonomy (NCBI): domain Bacteria; kingdom Bacillati; phylum Actinomycetota; class Actinomycetes; order Streptosporangiales; family Nocardiopsidaceae; genus Thermobifida; species Thermobifida sp. The sequence goes on along the minus strand of NZ_PITY01000034.1, from coordinate 12,050 downwards.
GATGGGGAGTAGGAGGCCGGTTGCGAGTCCTGTGAGGGCGGCGAGGGCGACGAAGAGGCTTTGAAGGCGTTCGGCTAGCGGCATGTCGGTTCTTTGGAGCGGGTGGCAGTCGGGTGTGGTGGTATCGGTGTCACGTTAGCTGTGGTGGTGGGGTGGGGTTAGGACGGGGTGTTTTCGCTCTTCTTAGTGATTCGATTTCGGCGATATTATCGCCTTATGGCGATGGTTAATGGGCGGAGTGGTGATTCTCCCGCGGATTCGGATCTGAGAGCGGCTCAGGCACTGTTCCACAGTCTTTCCGATGTCACCCGGCTGGCGATCGTGCGTCGGCTGGCGCAGGGGGAGGCGCGGGTGGCTGATCTGGTGGCCCAGTTGGGACTGGCCCAGTCCACGGTGTCGAAGCATGTGGCGTGCCTGCGGGATTGCGGGCTGGTGAAGGGTCGGCCGGAGGGGCGGCAGGTGTTTTATTCCCTGGCGCATCGGGAGCTGTTCGATCTGCTCGCTGCGGCCGAGGTGGTGCTGGCTGCCACGGGTAATGCGGTCGCGTTGTGCCCTAATTACGGGGGCGAGGATGCCGTGGCGGAAGCGTGCGGTGAGTGAGGCGTGCGGGTGCGAGGAGATGGGCGAGCGTGAACCCTGGAGAAGCTGTGGTAGGCCCGGGGAGCTGCGTTTCGCCGCGGGGTATGGCGGCGGCTGGGTGAGTGTTCCCGAGGTGGTGCCGCCGGTGTTGTGTACTGCAGTACTGGTAGTGGGGTGTGGGCGTTTGTTCTGAGCACGCCGTGTTGCTCGGTGCGGGGCAGCGTGGGCGTGGGCACCCTGATGACGATCGCCGCGGTGAGGGCTTGAGGAGTTCTTGGTTGCGCGTACGCGGCGGGGGTTGCTGCGCTGCTGGGTTTGGCGCCTGTCCGTGCCAGGGTGGTCCGGGAGGGGATGGAGCGGGCCTTGGTGGTGTTGGTTGCGGCTCCGCCGTGCGCGTTGGGGTTCTCGGTTCCGGTGGTTGCGGTGGGTGGGCTTCCCGGCACGGCATTGTGATCGGGGGCGGGCGGCGTTGGAGGTTTTGGGTCGGGTGGCGACGGTGGCCGTGGACAAGACTGGAACGCTCACCGATAACCGTCTGGCGGTGATTGGGGTGGCGACTGGTGTCGGGGTGGCGCGCGGAGCGGGTGTTGGGGGTTGCGGCCGCGTGGAGGAGCGTGGTGGGCATTCGCTGGCCCGTGCCTGCGTCCCGAGGGTGTGTAGGCGGTTGCTGCGTTGCGGGGCTCGGGGTGTCGCGTGGTGATGGTGACGGGTCATCGGCGTGCTGCTGCTGTTGTGCCTGAGCAGGCCGGTGTGGAGGGGTCCGTTGTCGAGGTGCGTCAGCTTTAGTGGTGGTTGGGGGTGGGGAGGACGTATCCCGTCTCGGTGGATCTCACCTTAGGTTGAGGTTTCATTCTCGACTTAAGTCGAGGTCAGGGGCGGGGGTGGTGGTGCTCAGCTTCGTGGAGTTGAAGTTTGGTTGAGGTTAGGTCGTTGGTTGGGGGCGGCTGGCGGCTAGGACGCGGGCGGCGGTGGCGGCGGCGCGGTGGACGCTGATCATGCTGGCGGAGGGGCCGTAGCCGACGAGGTGGATGCGGGGGTCGATGGCGGCGTGGGTGTCGGCGAGGGGGATACGGCCGTGGGGGGAGCGGAGGCGGAGGGGTGCTAGGTGGGCGAGGACGGGGCGGAAGCCGGTGGCCCACAGGATGGTGTCGGCGTGTTCGGTGGTGCCGTCGTTCCAGGCCACCCCGTGGGGGGTGATGCGGTGGAACATGGGTCGGGGGTTGAGGGCGCCGCGTTCGCGGGCTGCGGCTACTTCAGGGGTTTCGATGAGTTTGGTGTAGCTGACGACGCTGCGCAGTGGGCGGCCGCTGGCGGCGTGGGCGGCGACGGCTCGGGTGATTCCGACGAGTTCTGCTTCGGTGAGTGGGGTGGTGCGGAATTCGGGTGGGCGGCGGGTGACCCAGAGGGTGTCGGCGACGGTGGAGAGTTCCGCGAGGATTTGGAGCGCGGAGTGGCCGCCGCCGACGACGATGACGCGGTGGCCGGCGAACTCGTGGGGGGTGTCGTAGTGGGCGGCGTGGAGTTGGCGGCCGCGGAAGTCGCCGATTCCGGGGACGGCGGGGATGAAGGGGGCGTCCCAGGTTCCGGTGGCGTTGATGATGGCCCGTGCCCGCCACGTGCCCTGGTCGGTGGTGATGAGGAGCGGGGTGGTGCGGGTGATGGTGGGATCGGGGCCGTCGTTGGTGACTTGGTGGACGGTGGCGGGCCGGAGCACGGGAAGTTGGAAGTGCTGTTCGTAGTGGGCGAGGTAGTCGGCGACTTCGTCTCCGCTGGGTGGCCCGTGGAAGGGGCGTTCCCACGGTAGTCCGGGTAGGCGGGTGTAGTGGGGTGGGGAGATGAGGCGGACGGAGCGCCACACGTGTTGCCAGGCTCCGCCGGGGCGTGGGGAGCGGTCGAAGATGACGAAGTCGCGGTGGGGGCGGTAGCCGCGTTTGGTGAGGAAGTAGCCGGAGGCGAGGCCTGCTTGTCCGCCGCCGATGACGGCGACGTCGACCTCGTGGATCGTCTCAGTCATGGAGGCCCCCTTTCGTGATGCGTTGCGGTGGGGTGCGGGTCTTATCAAGGGCAAGGGTGGGAGGGGGTGGGGTATTCCCTGAGAAAGGGGAATGGTCCCTTTCGGGGGTGGATGCGTTAGGTGTGCCGGTAAGGGGAGGGAAATGGCGGGTAGTGGCGGGGATGCTGGCCGTGGTGTGACGCTACGCACCACGTGTGCTGTCGTGGGCGGTGGGCCGGCCGGGCTGGTGTTGGGGCTGTTGTTGGCCCGTGCCGGGATTGACGTGGTGGTGCTGGAAAAGCACGCGGATTTCCTGCGGGATTTCCGGGGTGACACGGTCCACCCTTCCACCATGGCGCTTTTGGATGACCTGGGGTTGTTTGAGCGTTTTGACGCGTTGCCGCAGTCGCGGTTGCGGCGCGCGGTTTTTTCTACCCCGGAGGGCCGTGAGGTGACGTTCGCTAGTTTCGAGCGGTTGCCTTTGCGGCACCCCTACATCGCGATGGTCCCCCAGTGGGACTTGTTGACCTTGCTTGCGGAGGAGGCGAGCAGGGAGCCGACGTTTCGGCTGTGTATGGAGCATGAGGTGACCGGCGTGGTGTGGGAGGGGGACCGAGTGGCGGGGGTGGACTTCCGGTCTCCTTCAGGGTCGGGTCGGCTGCGGGCTGACCTCGTGGTCGCCTGTGATGGGCGCTGGTCGGTGGTGCGGCGCGCAGTGGGTTTGCCGGTCAAAGAGTTTCCGGTGGGGATCGATGTGTGGTGGTATCGCATTCCCACGCAGCGGCGGCTGGAGTCGCTGCTGCCGCGCATGAGCCGCGGGAAGATCATCATTGCTATTCCGCGGGAGGGCTATGCGCAGGTGGCGTATGTGGGGCGGAAAGGGGCGGATGCGCAGTTGCGGGCGCGGGGGATTGCGGCGTTGCGGGCGGACACGGCTGAGCTGCTTCCTGAGCTTGCCGACGGGGCTGCCCGGCTTGAGTCTATGGATGATGTGAAGCATTTGAATGTGCGGGTGGACCGGTTGCGGCGCTGGTATGCCCCGGGGGTGCTGTGTATTGGGGATGCTGCCCATGCGATGTCGCCGATCGGTGGGGTGGGGATCAATCTTGCCGTGCAGGATGCGGTGGCGGCGGCGCGGATTCTTGCCCGTCCGCTGCGTGAGGGAAGGCTGGCTTCCCCGGGTGGGGAACGGTGGTTGGCTCGGGTGCAGCGGCGCCGCATGCTGCCGACGGTGGTGATTCAAGCGTTGCAGCGGGTCATGCATCAGCGGGTGATTATGCCCGTGCTTGAGGGTAGAGCCCGTGGACTTCCGGGCGGGGTGCTGGGGTTGATGGGGCGGATGCCGGTGATGACCGCGGTGCCGGCCGCAGTCTTGGGTGTGGGGCCGCGGCCGGAGAAAGCCCCAGTGTGGGCGCGCCGCACTCCTGCCAGGTAGGGGCGGCGGGTTTGTGACGGTGGCGGTGTCAACGGTCCACACAGCCGTGCTCGTTTGTGGCGGCCGGTGAGACGGCGTTGACTCTTATCCCCCCGGGGGTGCGTGGGCTGGTTCTGGTCATGCCTCTCCCCCGTGCGCCGGTGGTCGAGTAGTTGCGGTGTGACGTGCGCGTTTCGCACTTGTCCGGGGATTCGAGCAGGATGTTGCCCGAACAGATTCCCCCAATGATCGGAGATGTCCCCCATGGCGCGGAACAGGCGCGTCTTGTCGTTTGTGGCATTAGCGGCCAGCGGCTGCTTGTTTGCGAGTGGCTGCAGCGTGGTGATGTCGTGGGTGTCCGGGGATGGCCCGCCGGTCGTCCGCGAAGAGTTCCCGTACGTCAAGGAAGGCGTGATCTTCCAGGACACGGGGCAGGATGCGACGATGCGGTTCGCTATCACCGGCCTGGAGCGCACCGACGACTACACCGTGCTCCACTATGAGATCACCTATCCGGACGAGTTTGAGGGTGCGAACCGCAACCTGAGCATGACCTACACCCTGGTCGATCCCATGACGGGGCGGGTGTATCGGCCGTATGTGGACGACGAGGGGATGAAGTACGGGTCGGTGAGTCCCACCGGTAACGGCATGTACCCGGTGTTTCCTGGGGTGACTAACGAGTACCGGCGCTATTTTCCGCCGCTTCCCCCGCACGTGCGGCAGGTGACGTTCGTGGGCAGTGGTTTGGGTGCGATGACGGGGATTCCCGTCCAGGACGTGGACGAGGAGCGGCCCGAGCCGGAGAACCCCAACGGCGGCCAGCACCTGTCGGTGGACCAGCCGCCTGCGGCTGGGGAGAAACTCACCTTCGACAACCGGCGGCCTGATGAGGACGCGGTGGCGGTCGAAGGCTGGGTGGAAAGCTTTGTGGACTCGGAGATCGCGTCGGTGACCAGGGACGGGACCACGGAGACGATCTCGCTGCACTCTGACGTGATGTTCGAGTTTGACCGGGCTGATTTGACGCCGGAAGCCGAAGCCGTGGTGCGGCGGGCCGCGGAAACCCTGGAACGCAACGTCGACCCTGATCATCCGGAGATCATCATCATCGGCCACACCGACGGTATCGGCACTGACGCCTACAACGACGATTTGTCGGTGCGGCGGGCTGAGACGGTGCGTAACCTGCTGGTGGAGGAGATGGGCACCGGCTACACCTATGTGGTGGAAGGCCGCGGTAGCCGGGAGCCGATTGCGCGGGAAGGCGGCCCGGATGACGAGCAGGCGCGGGCCCGTAACCGGCGTGTGGAGTTCTCCTACACCATCCGGATGCCCGGGGGTGGCGAGGAAGAGACCGATGACGGGCTGGGGGTGGCCGGGCAGCACGTGTCGTGGCCGGCGCCGTTCACCGACGACCCGGGTGAAGTGGTGGCCAGTGTGGAGCGGGACGGGGTGCGGTTGGACGTCTATCCGCTCCGCCGCGATGGTGCTTTTGTGGTGGGAACGGTGACGTTCACCAACCTCACGGATACGCCCGTGGATCCCGGGTTGACGGGTTTTGCGGTGGCTGGCGGGCCGGAACGGTTCAGTAAGGGAACCTTGGGCGGTTTCCAAGTGGTGGAGCCGGAAAGCGGCCTGGTGCGGTATGTGGCCCAGATGAACTTCGGGGACGGGGTCTACAGCGCGTTCGCTGAGGAGGTGCACCGGTTGCAGCCGGACCGCACCTACGAGCTGGTGGCGGTGTTTTCTGCGCCTAGTTCGGAGGTGGAGTCGGTGACTTTGCGTGCTGGACCGTTCGGGGAGATCCCTGACGTTCCCATCGAATAACCGCCTGAGCATGCGTGTGTGGGGGGCAGGAGTTCCTGCCCCCCACACACGCGTTAGAGAAGGCTAGTTTTGAAGCTGTTGGGCGGCGGTGATGAGGATGCGCTCCATGTCCTCTTGGCTGATGTCCATAGAGGAGGCGATGAGGGAGACGTGGACGTCTCCCGGCAGTTGCAGGGACAACTGCTGCAGGGAGCCGTCAACTGTGGTGAGGGTTTTCAGTTCGCCGCCCAGTTCATCGGTGTGGGTGTTTTGGTAGCTGTCGGTGGTGACGTCCACGTCGACTTCCCACCCCATTTCCCGGGTCTGCTGTTCCGCGTCGTTGAGGGAAACGACGGACACTCGGTCGCTGGGGTCGACGTTGACGGCGAAGACCAGGGTGAGGGACTGGCTGTCGGTGCTCCAGGTGCACGACAGTTGGCGGGCGTCGGCCTCGTCGATGGTCTCCACGTTTTCCACGAGGGTGGCGCCGGGCGGGGCAAGGTCGCCCACCAGTTCGGGGGCGTGAGCCTCAGCACAGGTGCCTGGCAGGGTGAAAGTGGCGTCCACCGGACTGGGGGTGGGCGCGGGAGAGGTGAGCGCGGTGACGGGAAGGGTGAACTCGTCGTCGGAAAAGTACTGGTAGCCGACGTAGCCCAGGCCACCGACCACCACGACTCCGACGGCGGCGGCAAGACATCCGGCGGGTGTGGAGGGGATCAGTCGCATAGAAAACTTTCCACGAGTGTGGTTAGGGGATCCTGTACGCCCCACGGAGGGCATTGGGCGCAGACGCCAGAACGTTAGCAAGAAAAAGTCTGGTTCGGTGGCGCGGCCGCCCCACCCCCTTCCCCGCCTGCGTGGGGGACGATCATCCGATTGCTTCTCGTCCCGCGGGTGGGCCGGTGGTGTTTTCTGAAACCCTCAGCGAGAGTGTGCGGCACAAAGGGGAAAAGATCGCCGTGGCCGTGCACGTCGGTGGGAGCAGGGCGATGCTGGTCTGGCTGGGGCAGCGATGTTTCGGTGGCTAACGCTGCGTGAGCGGGTCCGGTCGAGGAGCTGACGAACGTCCGGGGCGTCGCTGTTGAGAAACCGGGAGGTGTATGGCTCACCGTGGTCTGTTCCGTGGCAGCAGCCGCTGCGGTGGCGTGTGCGGTGCTTTAGGTGCCCTGTTCGGCTGATCCCGCGCAGGAGAGGGAGGGTGGGGTGAACGGGGCGGGGAAGTGGGCAGTAGGCATCCCATGGATGCCACACAGGTTGACATTGAGGTGCGTCGCGTTTACGACGCGGAGGTTCGGGACGGTTCAGCCACCCGTGGGCGGCGGGTGTTTCTCGTGGACCGGATGTGGCCGAGAGGGATTCGGAAAAACGAGGTGCACGTGGACGGGTGGCTCAGGCAGGTGGCGCCGAGCAGTGAGCTGCGTCGCTGGTTCGGTCACCTTCCCGAGCGGTGGGAGGAGTTTCAGGACCGCTACCGGGATGAGCTGGCGCGCGACCCTGAAGGGATTGATGTGCTGGTGGATGCTGCACGGCACGCCCCGGTCACGCTGCTGTATTCCGCTGCTGACACGGAGCGGAACAATGCCGTGGTGCTCCGCTCCTATGTGATAGAGCAGCTTGGAGCCCGCGACTAAACCACCAGGGCTTGAAAGGGTGCGGCAGCAGGGCCGTGACGGGAAGAGTTTTCTGGCCCACTTGTGGCAGAAGCTGTGCTGTGCACAGTGCCTGAAGAGGCCGTGAAGGGTGGTCGACTAGGCCGCGTGCTCGCAAAACCCTAGGAACAGCACAGTCTTTTCCCCTCCCCCGCGGGTGTGGCCATGCCCCGCAGTCCTGGCCGGGGTCATCCTGCGTGACTTTCCTGGGAGGCGGCTTAGGGGCGTGGAGAGAAAAGCATTTTTGTCACTGGGGGTTGTTTGGCTTGACTACACCGTATACGTCCCTGTTGCAGAACCAGGTGGAGATCGTATGGGCAAGAGTGCCGGAGCGGATCCGCGGCAGTCCGCGGGTCACGCTGCTGACAGCCATACCCTCATCCGGGTGCGGGGCGCCCGCGAGAACAACCTCAAAAACATCAACGTGGACATCCCGAAGCGCCGGCTCACCGTTTTCACCGGAGTGTCCGGTTCGGGAAAGAGTTCGCTGGTGTTCGACACGATCGCCGCAGAATCGCAGCGGTTGATCAACGAAACCTACAGCGCCTTCATTCAAGGGTTCATGCCGTCTCTGGCGCGCCCCGACGTTGACCTGCTGGAAGGGTTGACGACCGCGATCATCGTCGACCAGGAGCGTATCGGCGCCAACGCCCGCTCCACCGTGGGCACGGTCACCGACGCCAACGCGCTGCTGCGGATTCTGTTCAGCCGGCTCGGACAACCCTATGTGGGTCCGCCTAACGCGTTTTCGTTCAACATTGCCTCCGTGCACGGCGGTGGCGCGCTCACCGTGGACCGGGGCCCGGAGCAGAAAACCGTGCGGCGGACTTTTTCGCTCGCGGGAGGCATGTGTCCCCGGTGCGAAGGCAGGGGGCAGGTGACGGACATTGACGTGACCCAGTTGTATGACCCTGATAAGTCGGTCAACGAAGGTGCGATCACTGTTCCCGGCTACAAGCCCACCAGTTGGCCGGTGCAGATCATCGTTGCGTCAGGGTTGATCGACCCGGACAAGCCGATCCGTGACTACACCGACACCGAGCTGCACAATTTCTTGTACCGGGAGGCCACCAAGGTCCGGATCAGCAACACGAATCAGACTTATGAGGGCCTGGTGGTGCGGGTGCGCCGGTCGTTTCTGTCGAAGGACCGTGACGCGTTGCAGCCGCACATTCGGGCTTTTGTGGACCGGGCAGTAACGTTCCGCACCTGTCCTGACTGTGACGGCACCCGGTTGAATGAGGCGGCTCGGTCGTCGAAAATCCGCGGGATCAGTATCGCGGACGCGTGCGCGATGCAGATCAGCGATCTTGCGGAATGGGTGCGCAGCCTGGATGAGCCGTCGGTGGCGCCGTTGGTGGCGACGTTGCAGCACACGTTGGACTCGTTCGTGGAGATCGGACTGGGCTATCTGTCGTTGGATCGGCCCTCAGGAACCCTGTCCGGTGGTGAGGCGCAGCGGGTGCGGATGGTCCGCCATCTCGGCTCCAGTCTGACGGATGTCACCTATGTTTTCGATGAGCCGACGATCGGGCTGCACCCGCATGACATTCAGCGGATGAACGAATTGCTGCTGCGGCTGCGCGACAAAGGCAACACGGTGCTGGTGGTGGAGCACAAGCCTGAGGTGATCGCCATTGCCGACCATGTCATCGACTTGGGTCCGGGAGCTGGCGCGCAGGGCGGCACGGTTTGTTTTGCCGGCACGGTGGACGGGTTGCGAGCCAGTTCCACGTTGACGGGTCGGCATTTGGGGGACCGGGTCGCGTTGAAAGACACGGTGCGCACCCCTGTGGGCAAGTTGGAGATCCGGGGCGCTACCACCCACAACTTGAAGAACGTGGACGTGGACATTCCCCTCGGGGTGCTGGTGGTGGTCACCGGGGTGGCTGGTTCGGGCAAGAGTTCGCTGGTGCACGGGTCGATTCCGGCTGAGGCGGGCGTGGTCTCGATCGACCAGAGCGCGATCCGGGGATCGCGGCGCAGCAACCCCGCCACCTACACGGGCTTGTTGGATCCGATCCGTAAAGCGTTTGCGAAAGCCAACGGGGTGAAGCCTTCGCTGTTCAGCGCGAATTCGGAGGGGGCGTGCCCTGCGTGTAACGGGGCAGGCGTGATCTACACCGATTTAGCGATGATGGCGGGGGTGGCCACGGTGTGTGAGACGTGTGAGGGCAAACGGTTCCAGGCTTCCGTGCTGAAGTACACGTTGGGTGGCCGCACGATCAGTGACGTGTTGGAGATGTCGGTGCGGGAGGCTGAAGAGTTCTTCCGCGCAGGTGAGGCCCGTCTTCCTGCGGCGCACGCGATCCTCACCCGGCTCGCTGATGTGGGGTTGGGGTATCTCAGCTTGGGACAGCCGTTGACGACCTTGTCGGGTGGGGAGCGGCAGCGGCTCAAGCTCGCCACCCACATGGGGGACAAGGGCGGCATTTATGTGCTGGATGAGCCGACCACCGGTTTGCATTTGGCGGATGTGGCCCAACTGTTGGCGTTGTTGGACCGGATTGTTGATTCGGGGAAGTCGGTGATCGTCATCGAACACCACCAGGCGGTGATGGCGCACGCCGACTGGATCATCGACCTAGGCCCCGGGGCAGGGCATGAGGGCGGCCGGGTTGTTTTCGAGGGCACTCCCGCGGAGCTGGTCGCCGCGCGTTCCACGCTGACCGGGCAGCATCTTGCCGACTACGTCGGCGCCTAGGCCTTTCTTCTTCTGTGTGGGGCGGGCCGCGGCCCGCCCCACACATGGTCGAGAGTGGGGGCTGTGTGGTGGTGGGAGGGCTGCCGGTCAGGAGGCTGCAGGGGTGATTCCGCCTTCCGCAGCGGGTTTGTCGTCGCCTGCCGGGCGGGTGGAGAGTCCGTGCTGGTCCAGCCAGGACCCCAGAACCTGGTAGGCATGCTCCCGGGGCTGCGGGAGGGACAGGAACACGTCGTGGCGCGCCCCCGGAATGGGTACTACGGTGGTTTCTCCGCCCAGGCAGCCGGCCCACCGGGCAATGTGGGTGACGTCCAGGACCGTGTCGGTGCGGTCGCTCAGCTCAGAGTAGACACCGGACAGGTCGGAGCGGTCTGAGCGCAGCACCAGCGACGGCACTCCGACGTCCAGGCCGCGGTGGAGGCGAGCATGTCCGCGGCGTACCGCGTTCAACCAGCCCACGGTCACGGGGAATCCGGTCAACGGTTTGAGGGTGAGGTCGAAGTCCCACTCGCCGGTGCCGCTGGTGTGGATGGTTTGCCCGTAGACGCCGGGCAGGGTGGAAAGCTGGCGGAACGGCGCTATTTTGGCGAGCACGCGCAGCAGTTGGGTGAGGATCCCGCGGTGGGACGGTTTGCCTTGCAGGTCAAACCAGGGGCTGTTGAGGACGAGGCCGGCTACTGGGGGCACGCGTCCGGCAGCGCGGCGGCGGTCCAGCCACAGTGAGGTGATCAGCCCGCCGGTGGAGTGGGCGAGCACGACGACGGGCAGGCCGGGGTGGGCGGCGCTGATGATGCCGAGGGCACGGTCGAGCTCGGTGTCGTAGAGCGCAAGGTCGGACACGTAGTGGGCGGTGTGCCCTTCGCGGCGTGCGCGGCCTGATTTTCTCAGGTCAAGGGCGTAGAAGACGAGGCCGTGGGCGGCGAGGAAGTCTGCGAGCGGGGTTTGGAAGAAGTAGTCGGAAAACCCGTGGACGTACAGGACGGCGCCGTGCACGGTTTCTCCGGGTTGGATGTCGCGGCGGACGAGGACGGCCACGATGCGGCCTTCACCGTCCGGGTCGGCGCCAAGGTCGAGAACATGCTGGCGGTAGCCGTCACCGAGGATGTCGGGTTGCCAGTGCGGGCTGCTCATGAACACCTCCATTGCGGTGAGGGTGCGGGGTGCCGGGCGGGGGGAGGGCAGGTCCTGGGTGGTGCGCAACGTGGGGGATGTGGGCGGGCTTGTGACCGTTGCTGGGGTGGTGGTCCGGAGAGGATACGCCGGATCGGGGTGTGAAGACGGTGACATGCCTGCCGTCCATCCAGGTGATGCGTGTGCGGTGTGCTGTCTGACCTGCTTTCCCCCATTGTGTCACCAAAAGTAACGATGGTGGTGCGGTGCGAAAAGCAGGGGCGTGGCGGGCCAGGGGCTGTCGTGTTGTGTGTTGTCTGGGGTGTGCCACCATCCCCTTTAATTTCGTAGCGTTGCAAACGTTATTAAATAACGTAAACAAACGCAGCCAACAGAACCCAAGGAAGCCGACAAAACGGACATGGCGCCTGGATGGGCTTCTGGTTTTCTATAAGCTTCCCTTATCGAAAACCAGAAAACGGGACAAAACGGACACTCTCGGGGTTCTGCCAACCGGGGCCGTGGAACGAACGGGACCACACAGCGCCACCGGGCCCGGGGTGCTCTGGTTGTCGCGGCCCGGGGTTGCTCGGCGTCGCGCTCGCGCGCGCGTAGCGGGTTTCCGTATCGAAGATACCTTGGTACTTCCCGTTGATCAGTCTTGATTTGTCAGTGACGGAATGGTGCGCTCGTGGCGAGGCGGAGAGCACAGCGGTCCCACGGGGACGGGCTGGGTAGGGAGACTGAGCGGACGGTGCGGGCGCTGGTGTCCCGGACGTGTGAGTGGTGTGGGCG